>JBAYPL010000062.1:0-11910 GCA_041677745.1 Kapaibacterium sp. (SeqCode) | reverse complement strand
CTCTGGATTCCCTCTTTCGAGGGAATGACTATATTTTTCACATTGTCATTCCCGTGAAAACGGGAATCAATTCTTTCTCTGGATTCCCTCTTTCGAGGGAATGACTATATTTTTCACATTGTCATACCCGTGAAAACGGGAATCAATTGCTTTGTCTCTCTGTGGATTCCCTCATGCGAGGGAATGACATAATTTGTCACATTGTCATTCCCGTGAAAACGGGAATCAATTCATTCTTGGAACAATTTATAATGTTAAATACTATTATTCGTAAGCAGGGATTCCGGTAATATGATGTCCCAAAATTAAAGTATGAATATCGTGAGTTCCTTCATAAGTTCTAACCGATTCAAGATTTGCAGAGTGTCTCATAATCGGATATTCAGATAATATTCCGTTAGCACCGTGTATATCTCGAGCTATTCTTGCACAGTTCAGAGCCATATCAACATTGTTTCTCTTTGCGAATGAGACATGTTGCGGGCTTGCTTTTCCGGAATCCATAAGTTGAGCAAGTCTGAAATTGATTAACTGGGCTTTTGTAATCTCAGTCAACATATATACAAGTTTTTCCTGCACAAGTTGGAATGATGCTATCGGTTTAGCAAATTGTATGCGTGATTTGGAGTATTCAACAGCAGATTCATAAACTGCAGTTGCAGCACCCACTGCACCCCAAGCTATTCCGTATCTTGCTTGAGTAAGACAACTAAGCGGACCTCTTAATCCTTCGATATTCAGAACATTTTCAGCTGGAACTTCACAATCTTCAAAAATCAGTTCAGAAGTGACTGAAGCCCTCAATGAGTGTTTCCCTGTCATTTCAGGAGCCGAAAATCCCTTCATACCTTTTTCGACAATGAAACCTTTGACCACTCCTTCATGTTTTGCCCAAACAACAGCAACATCAGCAATAGAGCCGTTTGTAATCCACATTTTGGCTCCGTTAAGTATAAAACCACCATCGGATTTTTTAGCATTTGTCAACATACCATTCGGATTAGAGCCGAAATCCGGTTCAGTGAGTCCGAAACATCCAATAGCTTCTGCCTTAGCAAGTTTAGGCAACCATTTATCTTTGATTTGTTTGTTAGCGTATTTGAAAATCGGATACATCACCAAAGAGCTTTGAACGGAAGCAAATGAGCGAATTGCAGAATCTCCTCTTTCCAGCTCTTGCATAGCAATTCCGTACATTAAATAACTCGAACCAGCTCCTCCGTATTCTTCAGGTATAGTAATGCCGAAAACACCTAAATCAGCTATCATTGGAACAATTTCCGAAGGGAAAGTCCCATCCAGAAAATGTTTTTCAATAACAGGTAAAATCTCAGCGTCAACAAATTGTCTTAAAGTAGTAAGGAACAAATTTTCTTCATCATTATATAATTGTGCTAAATCATAAAAGTCGGTCATATTTAATCTTCCGAATATAAACGAAATGATTATTAACTATGAAAAATCAAAAAAATTGCATGGTATATAAAAATCATAAATTTCTTTTTTATGTCGTTAAAAATCCTTATTTTTGTAAATGTTACAAAGAACTGGGCTAAGATAGCCCATTTTTCTTATAAAGTATTTTTTCACTAACTCAGATGCAGTGATATGGCGAGAAGAAAAGCCAAACATAAGATTGACAAGAGAGCAATAGTTGAAGCTTTCACGGAAATGGCTAAGCACAAGAGTATTGACAGAGACCTCCTTCAAGGTATCCTCGAGGAAACCTTATCCATGATAATCAGAAAGAAGTACGGTCAAGATGCCAACTTCGAGATTATAGTTAACATGGATAAGGGGGATATTGAAATATATCTTATGCGAGAAATTGTTGAGACTGTCGAAGATGAAGTACTTCAAATATCTTTGGAAGAAGCACGAAAATACAGTGAAGAACCTGTGGAACTCGGTGATGATTTTATTGAAGAAATCACGTTGGATAATATTGCCGACAGCTTTGGAAGAAGACTCGTTACATTAGCATCGCAAAACCTTAATCAGCGTATCCGTGATGTAGAAAAAGATAATGTGTACAGAGAATATGCTGCTAAAGTAGGTGAAATTATCGTTGGTGAAATTTATCAAATTAGACGACATGATTTGTTAGTACTTCACAATAAAATTGAAATGCGTTTGACTCGCGAAGAGCAAATTCCTAACGAGCCATACAAATATAAGAAAAATCATTCTATTAAAGCGATTGTTAAAGAAGTCCGCAGAAACGGTATGGGCGGACAACCCGAGATTATTTTGTCCAGAGCCAGTAATGAGTTTCTTGCGAAACTATTTGAAATTGAAATACCGGAAATTTATGACGGCATAATTCAAATTAAATCTATAGCAAGAGACCCGGGTGAAAGGTCGAAAGTAGCTGTAGTCTCTTACGATGACAGGATTGACCCTGTAGGTGCATGCGTAGGTATGAAAGGTATCAGAATTCATTCGATTGTCAGAGAATTGAATAATGAGAATATTGACTTGATAGAATACTCTGATGACCCTAAAGTATATATCGCAAGATCCCTGTCTCCTGCCAAAGTTGCCGAGCTTGAAGTAGATATGGAGACAAGAACTGCTAACGTGGTTGTAAATGATGATCAAGTGGCACTCGCTGTGGGTAAAAGCGGACAAAACGTAAGACTTGCTTCATTGCTTACCGGATTCAATATCATTCTCAGCAAAACAGGCGACGAGGATATAGAATTAGTTGAATTTAAAACAGAGTTCGGTGATGCTCTTTATGATGAAGTAGTAGCTCTCGGCATCGAAACAGCCCGTGAGTTCCTCGAAGTCGAACCTGAAACCTTACTCACTCTCAAGAATATTACCAAAGAGAAACTTATTGAGCTTCGTCTTATCATACTTGTCGAATTTGACGAAACAGAGTCGAAGGATTATGTTGATAAAATTAAATCCTTTGGAAATTAAAGATATTAATAAAGAAATATAAAGAATCAGAATTTAATTATGGGTTCAGTAAAACTGTTTAAAATAGCTTCTGAAATCAATATCGGAAAAGATGCAATAGTAGATTATCTGCAGTCAAAGGGTTTTGACATACAGAATAAACCTACTGCTACTTTAGATGAAAAAATGATTGATGTGGTGATGGAAAAATTCAAAAAGGAAAGACGCGCCGCAGAAATTCAGAGAGAAAAAATCCAGAAGCATAAGGATATTCGTACGGATGTAAAGAAATCCGTTTCGGAGAAAGAGGACAGGGTACAGGAGCATCCTGAAAAATCTCAATCTCCAACTGCGAAATCGCCGGCTAAGGCTACTACGTCGCCTAAGACGACAGATACTGCCGTACCCAAAATTAAAGCTGATGAAGGAATCGCAGCTCCCGTTGAAGTTAAGACTCCGCCGGTAGAAAAACACACTGCTCCTGTAGAAGATAAAAAACCGGAACCTGTCGTTGTAGAAACCAAAACAGAAGTTGTCCAAGTTACTCCTGAAAAGCCGGAAGTAACAAAGGAGTCAGCTCCGATCATTACCGAGTTAGACGGTTTGCGAATTGTTAAGGCTGCACCTACTGAGATTAAACAAGATGATAAACCTCGTTCGGAATCGGCTAAGCAGAGTGAGGAACTTAAGAAATCGGAACCTAAACCGGAACCGGTTATTGATTCCCAGAAAGTTGAACCCGCCGTTTCGGAACATGTTGTCAAAGCAGTTGAACCGGAAGTTATTGTTCCGCAAGCCAAGAGTGATGAAGAACCTGAAATAACTAATCAGCAAACAGAAAAGATAAAGAAAGAGGATACTAAATCCGATAAGAAGCCTATTGATGCTGAAGTTCAAGAACAAGCCAAAGTATCCGTAGAAAAAACTCCTGACAAAATAGATAAAGAATCTGATCTTGAAGAAAATAAAGAAGATGATGCTTCATCTGCTCAAGGCACAGACAAATCACGTCAGGATAAACGAAGAGATCGTAAAAAGAAAAAGAAAAAAGCTCAACAAGATACCGAGCCCGGAGAGTCAACACAGCTTAAAGGCTTGACTGTCTTAGGCAAGATTGAACTTAAATCAGCCGAAGCCGAGAAACCTCAAAGGGGTGATAAACGCCATCATAAAGGTGAACACGGTGAAGGCAGGTCGAAATTTAAAAAACGTAAGTCCAATAAAGTTGCAGAAGTTACCGTTGATCAGGCAGCTTCAAGCACTGGTACCGGAAGAACAATCCCAGGACTCATACGTGAAAAAGACAGAGTCAAAATGGCAGAAGCCGCAGGTACTGATGCTAAGAGTAAGTTTAAAGATAAAGAAGCTGTACCTGCTAAACCAGCTAAAGAGGTAGAACGCGAGGATAGGAAGAAACGTAAACGTAAGAAAACTATCCGCGAGATGATTAGTCAGGAAGAAGTTGACAGAGCAATTAAAGAAACTCTGTCCGGAATGGACGGCTCAGCTTTTACTTCGCAACGCGCTAAGATTCGTATGAAAAAGCGTATCGAACGTGAAGAGAAAGAACTGAAGATTAAAGAGGAAGCCGACAGAGAATCTAAAATTCTGAAGTTAAGCGAGTTTGTTACGACCGGTGATCTCGCCGGCATGATGGACATAAACTCCGCCGACATCATATTGAAATGTATGGAACTCGGTCTGATGGTTACTATCAATCAAAGGTTGGATAAGGATACTATTTCATTGATTGCCGATGATTATGGATATGAAGTGGATTTCTTGGATGAGAAAGAAATTCAATTTATCGAGGAGGAGGAAGATGAAGAGTCAAGTCTCAAACATCGTTCGCCGATTGTAACAATCATGGGTCATGTTGACCACGGAAAGACTTCTTTGCTTGACTATATTCGTAATGCGAACGTTGTTGCAGGTGAAGCCGGCGGAATAACTCAGCATATTGGCGCCTATAATGTGGCACTCGATGCCGGAAGATCCATAACATTTCTCGATACTCCCGGTCACGAAGCATTTACAGCTATGAGAGCACGAGGTGCTCAGGTAACCGATATAGTAATTCTTGTTGTTGCAGCCGATGACAGTGTGATGCCCCAGACAATTGAAGCGATAAGTCACGCAAAAGCCGCTAATGTTCCAATAGTTGTAGCGATTAACAAAATTGATAAGCCCGATGCAAATCCCGACAGAATCAAACAACAGTTAGCTGACCACGCTGTTCTTGTTGAAGAATGGGGAGGTAAGTATCAATCCGTCGAGATTTCAGCTAAGAAAGGAATGAATATTGACAAGTTGATGGAAAAAGTCCTCATAGAAGCTGAGTTATTAGAACTTAAAGCAAACCCGAGCAGGAACTGCCGAGGTATTGTCATTGAGTCTAATATGAAAAAAGGTTGGGGAGCTACTTCGACTGTCATAGTGCAAAAAGGTACGTTGAAAGTAGGTGATGCTTTCGTTTCAGGAATTCATTCCGGTAAGGTTCGAGCATTATTGAATGAACGTGAGAATAAGATTGAACTTGCCGGACCTTCTATGCCGGTACTCGTTATTGGTTTTGACGGCTTGCCCGAAGTCGGTGATACTTTCGTGGCTACAAGTACAGATGCTGAAGCTCGTGATATAGCAAACGAAAGGAAGCAGCTCCGACGTGAACAAGACATGAGAAAAGTACGCCACATGACTCTTGACCAGATTTCAGCTCAGATTCAGATTGGTGGCGTCAAAGAACTTAACCTCGTACTTAAAGGCGATGTAAGCGGATCGGTTGAAGCATTAAGCGATTCATTGTTGAAACTCTCGAGGGATGAGGTCCGTGTTTCTATACTGCACAAGGGGGTCGGACCGATTACAGAATCTGATGTTATGCTTGCTGCAGCCTCAGGTGCCGTAGTAATTGGATTCAATGTTAATCCTACCGGAAAAGCTCGTAAGGTTGCAGAAAATGAAATGGTTGACATTCGTCATTATGATATTATTTATGATTGTATTAATGAAATTCAGCTCGCTCTCGAAGGATTACTCACTCCAGAATACAAGGAAGAGGTTACGGCTACAGTCGAAATCAGAAAGACATTTAAGGTGTCAAGAATCGGTGTCATTGCCGGTTGCTTCGTAAAAGGCGGTAAGATAACAAGAAACGACAGAGTCAGAGTCCTCAGAGACGGATTCCAAGAGTTCGAAGGCACTATTGCTTCGCTCAAGAGAGGTAAAGACGATGTGCGTGAAGTTGATACCGGTTTTGAATGCGGTATCCAGCTTACCGGATTCAATGATATTCATGAAGGTGATATTATTGAATCATTCAAATTAATTGAAGTTAAAAGAAAGTTTAAATAAAAATTAGTTGATTTATTATGTCTTTTAGACCGGAAAAAGTTGCTAATGAGATAAAAAAGGTTCTGGCTTTGCCGGTTGTAAATATTTCAAATGAAATAAAAGCCGGCTTTGCTACACTTACCAGTGTAAGAATATCTAAAGACTTACAAAATGCTAAGCTGTATATCAGTTTGTTTGGTAAAGACAGTGAACCCGGTTTACTCATCTCTGAGCTAGAAAAACGCAGAGGTGAATTACGATTAATAATCGGTAAGGAACTTCGCTTGAAGAATGTCCCTGATTTGAAGTTTTATTTCGATGATACACTTGACCGTATTGAGCATATTCAATCCATACTCAGTAATGTAAAAAATAATGACAGTGAATAAGTCTGCTCCCACTTCCTTTACCCAAGATGATTTACGATAACACAAATTCTAACAATATCTCGGAATTGCTTGAAAATGCTCTTTCCGACGGTATTGCTTTATTGGTAAATAAACCTCTTAACTGGACTTCTTTCGATGTAGTTGCAAAAATTCGTAACACACTAAAAATTAAAAAAGTCGGTCACGCCGGTACTTTAGACCCGCTTGCAAGTGGACTTTTGATAATTTGCTGCGGAAAATACACCAAGAAGATTGACGAATTCCAGGGTCTATTCAAAGAATACACCGGCGAAATCAAATTGGGTGCTGTTACCAAGTCCTATGATTCGGAGTTCGAGGAAGAGAATATCTGTGATGTAGGACATATTGACGATTCTCTTGTTAAACAAGTCGCATCTCAATTTGTAGGCAGACAGTTGCAGTATCCGCCCATGTTCTCTGCTAAGAAAGTAAAGGGTAAAAAGTTGTATGAACTTGCAAGGAAAGATATTCAAATAGAAGTCAAACCAAGCGAAGTAGAAATTTTCGAAGTCAAAGTTGATTATATTTCACCGGTAATCAATTTTTATATCAAATGTTCGAAAGGTACATATATCAGGTCATTTGCAAATGATGTCGGTAAACAACTCGGAGTTGGTGCATACTTGAAGTCTCTTGTCAGAGTCGGTATAGGAGATTACAAATTAGATAATGCTCTTGAGCTTGATTCTTTCATTGTTAAAGTAAAAAATCAGGAATATAATGAAAATATACAGAAGTTTTGATGAAATAGAATTTAATCCTTCGACCGTGCTGACTGTCGGCACTTTTGACGGCGTGCATCTTGGGCATAAATTCATTATTAATAATCTGATAGAACTTGGAAAAGAACATAATCTCAGGTCACTATTACTTACAATTCATCCTCATCCACAAATTGTATTAAAAAAGTCCGGCAAGCCTCCGGTTAACCTTTTGACTTCTTTGGATGAAAGACTCGAATTATTTGATGAGTATGGCGTAGAGAATGTTTTGATAATTCCCTTTGACTACGAATTTTCTCAAATCAGTGCCAGAAGTTTCGCTGTTGACTACCTGATTAAAAAAATCGGACTCAGGAAAATTCTTATTGGATATGATCATCTCTTCGGTAAGGACAGAGTAGGTAACGAAAATCTTCTCAAGGAGTTGGCTAAGGAGCATGAGTTTGTAATCGAACGATTGCCAAGAATAGGGGAGGCAGACCATGTAGTATCGAGTACTTCGGTCAGGAATGCAATTATTAATTCAGATTTAGCTGAGGCAAATAAGTTGCTTGGATATCATTACAGTCTGCGAGGAACTGTTGTGCACGGATTAAAACGCGGCAGAACGCTGGGATTTCCTACTGCCAATATCCAACCTGATGATGACAATAAGTTATTGCCACCCAACGGAGTATATTTCGTTTATTCCGAAATGGAAAGTGGGAGATATTACGGCATGACAAATATTGGTTTTAAACCAACTGTGACAAACGATAAAGTATTGACAATCGAAACAAATTTCTTCGATTTCGACTATGATATTTATGATGAAATAATAAAGATTCACTTTGTAAAGAAAATTCGAGACGAAAAAAAATTTAACTCCTTAGACGAGTTAAAAAATCGAATCCAACAAGATAAGATTCAATGTCTTGAATTGAAATCACAATTATTCTCATGATTTTGCTGATATAAACCCTAATCTGATGCTTGTACCTTTGCCTATTTTGCTGTTAAGGTCAAATAATCCGTCATGCAGTTCCACGAGTTTTTTAGCTATTGACAGACCTAATCCCACACCCTGTTGTTCGTAAAATTTTCTGTCAAATTGCACGTAAGCACCAACAGCAGATATTTGTTCCGTACTCATTCCTCTCCCTGAGTCTTTGATACCAACATATTGATAAATATCATCAAAAGAAGTCTCTACAATTACACTACTGCCGGCACTTGAAAACCTGAAAGCATTATCAATCAGTTCGGCTAAAATTTTGTAGTAACTTTCAGAAGATATTTCGATTCTCACACCATTGTTATTACTTTGCAGGACAAGGTCGGATTCTCTATTAAACTTTGCAGCAATTGTTTTCGCTATGTCAGAAACAATCGCATCCGGTTCTTCTGTTATCAAAAGTCTTAGCTGATTGCGTTTTTCAGGATTAGAGTTGTAAGCTTCAATTCTAGCATAGATCAAATAATTTTCTGTAATTTTAGTTAATCTTTGAGCCGATTCTACAATGTCATCTGACAGTTCTTTTAAATCTTCCTGTTCAATCCTGTTGTAATTAGTATTTATAAATTTTGCACTGCCAATAATCTGATTCAAAACAGTTCTGAATTCATGCGGTAAGGATTGAGTAATATTCCTGCTGATTTCGTCAACCTTTTGTCTGAACTTTTCTTCCATAACCGTACTTTTCTTAAATTGTGCTTCGATAGCGGCAGTCAATTCATCACGTGTAAACGGTTTGAAGAGGTAATCGTCGGCACCGCGTTCCATTCCGGCACGCAGGTTAGATTTATCGGTAAAAGCTGTCAAAAAAATGAAGGGAATGGTTTTTGTTTTTATTTCACTTTTTATCTTATCCAGAACTTGATAGCCATCCATCTCAGGCATTGATATGTCGCATAATATTATATCCGGCTTACCGTTGATTGCTTTTTCAACTCCTTCGGCTCCGTTGGATGCAGTGGCAACTGTATAACCTTCGAATTCAAGAAGTGTGGATGTGCTTTCGAGTATGTACTCAGCATCATCAATAACTAAAATCTTTTTCATTCCTTATCCGATTATGATAGAATCAGATTACAAAAATAGTAATTATTACTATAAAAAGAAAAATGCCCGACAAAAATCGGGCGTTTTAATAGAATTTAATTTTTTGTTAGGCTACGTCTTTTCCCGGATTGCATCCGCATCCTCCGGTAGAGCATGATGAAGCTGCATCAGAAGGCTTTGATTCACTTGATGATTTGTTTTTAGAAGCGTAATCAGTTACATAAAAACCTGAACCTTTAAATACAAGTCCAATGTTTTTGCTCATGACACGCTGAACAGGACTACCGCCATTTCCGCAATTGCACTTACCGGGAGGGCAGACAGTCAGAGCATCTTCAGACATGCTTTGTTTATATTCGAATACAGTACCGCAATCCAAACATTTATAATCATAAACGGGCATAATCAACACTCCAAAGATAAATAATCGTTTTTTATAATTGCATTTGACGATATTAAGTTTCTAAAATTTTATATTGCCGATAAGAAATATATGATGGTCTATCACTTACACGAACTATTTCTTTCTACTTGAAATATACCATTGAACTGTTCTTTTAACAGCTTCATCAAACTCGACCTTGGGCTCATAGCCCAAAATCTTTCGCGCTTTATCTATAGAAAAAGTATAATCTTTACCTCCGTTAAAAATACGGTAGCGTGTGAGCAACGGAGGCTCTTTCGAATCAATGGCATTGTATATAAATTCCATTACGGCAGCTACAGCATAAGCAAGAAAGTAAGGAAACGATGACTTAGGGCGGTCAATACCAAGTTCATCAGCAATCTTCTCAGTAAACTGTCGCCATGTAATATCCAAACCGTCGGTTATAAAGAATGTCTCACCAATAGCATTATCATTCCGAGAAGCAAGCATAATTCCATCCACGAGATTTTCGACATATACCGGACATGTTTTTCTTACACCTCCGTCAACATATCCGGCTTTTCCGCTCAAGAGAGCATCTATATACTTCTCGATAAAAGTATGGTCTTTAATTCCGAATACATTGCCCGGCTTGACTGCTGTTAATCTTAATCCGCTTTCAGCGGCAAATGCGAATACTTTTTCTTCTGCTATTTTTTTTGTCTCACAATACGGGAAATCGGTATGAAGTTTTTCATCTGACTCCTTGACATTGAGCCTGCCAAATCCGTACATGGCGACAGTGGAAATATAAACCATTCTTTCAACATTTGCATTGTGTGCAGCTTTTGCAACGTTGAGAGTGCCATCTACATTAATTTTATAGAACTTTTCGTAATGTCCCCAGTCTGATGATAGGGCAGCAACATGGAACACCTGTTCCACACCTTTCATTGCTTCGATTAAAGTGTCCGGCTCTGTTATGTCACCATAGTGATATTCAATATTCATTCCCTCCAGAAATTTCAAATCGGAGCTTTTTCTTATCAATCCTTTAACTTCCCATGACTCGTTTAAGAGTCTTTCTGCAAGGTTGCTGCCGATAAATCCGTTTATGCCGGTTATAAGTGCTGTTTTCATATTCCACCGTGAACAAAAATTATATATAAATCAGTTGATAAACCCATGAGTATGTGTAAAATAAATACATACCAAATCGAACGTGTCCTGTAAGCAAAAATACCAAATAATATACCAATAAATATTGCACCTATGGTTTCTCCTGCCGGTTTACCGAGATGTATCAGACATGATGATATTGTCTGAATCAGTATTGCATTAAATACACCGAACTTGTCTTTCAGTCCGAAGAGTAATACTCCTCTAAAGAAAAATTCCCATGCTGTATAATACAACAAAACATAAGCTGTATGATACATAAATATCAGTTCATGCCTGTGGTGCAGGCTCTTTGCAAGCGGGTATTCGGATTTTACATCCGGAGCATCGGTACCAAAATATAATACTGCAATAATTATCGGAATACATATTGCTAATAGTTTTAAACCGGATTTTAAATTACCGATTCCGAGTCCATAATCCGATAAGTTAACTCCCATCTTATATTTCAGATATATAATCGGAAGTACGAACATCAAAACAAAAAAAACCGCAAATTGCAGCATATATGCATAGACATCACCATTTGGATTTGTATTGAAATACTCAAAATTCTGCTTGAAGAATGTGCCGTATCCAAAATAATAATATATTGAAAGAAGTAGCGGCGTGAATCCCATCAGTACATAAATATCTAAGTCTTTCTTGTCTATCTGCAACTCTTTTATCAAACTTTGCATGTTTAAACCGACATTTTTAAAATCAAAATTGTAAAAATAGGTATTTTTTATAATATGACAATGATTAATATTCAGCACATAATTATTTCATAGCAAATGATGTCTTTGATATATTTGGAGATTACAAATATTATTATATGTTTTTTTAGATGATTTATTGAATTTGAGATTTAGGATTCTCAAATTAGAATCGGTATAACAAAAAAAAATAATTCAGACCTTTGTATTTTAAAAGAATATTGTATTTTTGCTTTTATCAAAAAAAAAATTT
>JBAYPL010000061.1:0-12168 GCA_041677745.1 Kapaibacterium sp. (SeqCode) | reverse complement strand
TGACAGACCCTTCTTCTAACTTATAACTTATTATTGGTCTTTCCTTTTTTTCACTTGGATATAATAAATTTTCTACATTATTAAGTATAGCAATTACTTCCCGAATATCATAGTTATCAGGATGTAATTCAAGGTTCCCTCTATTTCCGGTAATCCTTATTTCTATTTGTCCAAGTTTATCCAAGTTCAACTTATCATAAAATAATGAGAAACGTGTTTATTTTAATCAAATTGCAATATCTAAAAGAGCATCTTTTAAAATTACAAAAATACGAAATTTTATATTTTTAAATACTACTTTCATTAGAAGACTTCAAAACCTCGCCTAAATTCTTCAAGGTTCTGTTTCATAAGTTGAGAAGCTTTACTGAAAGTGATAATTTCCTCGCTTGCAGCTTTAAGAACTAATCTCCCAAATCTGCTACTTGATTCCTCTCCAACATATTTTCCAAAATTCGCTTCATCTCTTTGCTTTTCTTTATTAAGTCTAATAAAGAAACCTTTTAAAGTAGCTTCAGAAATAATATTTAGATTGAATAAGCGATATATAACTGCTTGAATTGAGATTCCAAAATATTCTTTAATTTCAATCAATTCCTGAATTGATATATGATTTCGTTTTACCCCAAGAAAATTCTTCAATGATGCTCCTGGTAAAAGGAATGCACCAGCAAAGTTATGACATAATTTCTCAATGGATTTATCGTTTAAATTTTCGTGAAATGACAGTAGTAAGTGTGCTAACTCGTGAATCACAGTAAATCTCTTTCTTACTATGTCAATGTTTTGATTTACAACTATAACTGGAAAATTCTCAACCCAAGTAGCAAGACCGTCAAAGCTCTGATCTGCGTCAATCTCAACAATCTTCACACCCTTATCTTCAAGCATTTCAATAATGTTTGAGACCGGATTCATTCCAATTTCCCAATTCTTTCTTAATTCTTGGCTTGCAGTCTCTATGTCCTCTATTGAATTAATTACTATCTTTTCTAATGGATTAGTGAATTCGTATCTTACATTTAATATTCTTTCAATTTCAATATAGCGTTCAAGGTAATCAATAACAAATTCTTTTATTTGTTGAATATCTTTTTTTCCAAGTTTAGATTTCTTTCTAAACTCAATATTTCCTAATTTGATATTTGAATCTCTGAAAAAATAATCAATCGGAACTTGTAAAGCTTCCGACAATGCAATAATAATTGAACTATCAGGTTTTCTTTCGCCCTTTTCATACAAATTAAGAGCTTGAGCTGATAAATCAATAGACATCTTTTCAGCAAGCTTTCTTAATGATAAGCCTGAAAGCAACCTTGCTGATTTTAACTTCTTTGCAAAAACATTTTCCATACAATTCTCCATTTCAATGTTGACAAAAATACTAAGATATTTTCTTACTGTCAACAAAAATGTTTACAAACATTCAAAATAATTAACGTTTTGTCAACACTTTTGTTTTAAGTAATAGAGAATTTGGATGCTCAAAGTAGTATTAAATATGCAGATCATTAACAAAAGCCAAAATTCTTATAATTTGGCTAACGTTAATATTTGCTATCTTGCAAAAATCATTATTTCCAAAGTTTTTAATGCATCTGATAGTAAAGATTGTCGAACTGTTGGGTACTTGGTAATGTCATTATTTGTAACCACCCAAACTTATGCCAGATATTAAAAACAGGTCATTATCAATAGAGATTTTGTAAGAAATTGTTTTGTTGATTCTTAGCCAAACCGCATAACTTTATTCTGAAATTTTCGCATCTATTAATGATAATTCTACCTGAAAATCATTAAAATCATAGAATAAATATACAAATCCGTATTTTTCATGAAAATAGTATTTTGATGTAAAATTTCCTTGATTTGTCTTTGTATCATTCATTATAAACCAACAAGTATCATTCAAAAAATTACTCTCATACAATATTTTATCAGTTATTTTGTATCTAGCTTCAATTATTGATTCTTCATACTTTGATAATCCTTTAATTTCTTTTGTGTCGTTTCGTTTATATGTAAAAAACTTTCCTAAAAATAAAGGATAACTTAAACTTGGTTCTGGAAATAATTTTAAAAAGTCCAAATTATCAATAGATGGAAAATATAAAATTACATTATTATTATCATTTAAAGAAGTTTCAACTTCTACCTTAAAGATATTTTCATTTTCATCCTTTAGTTCAAAAGATTTTTTTAAAAATTTCCATCTATATATTGTTAAGGCTTTATTTGCGTCGAATTCTATATCTTGCAATACTAAAGTATCAACATCATTGAATTTTGAATTTTTTATTAAAAAATTCCATTGACTATTAGGATTGTAAATTTTACTATGTCGATATTCCTTGACATATTGCACTTTTTTGTAATTATCCCTATAATAATATATTGCAACTGCAATGATAGCCAAAATAATTGTTATAGCAATTAATATCCAAGTAATAGTTGATTTATTTTCCATATAAGAAACTCCTGAATATTTATAATTACCTCCAGCCAAGTTTTATTGACTGGAGGTTTTAAAATACTTATACTATAGAAGTGATTTCAAAACTATTTAGTTTATATCCAGATATCAAAACGGCAGAGTTATTATAAACATTAACATCATTGTTATCTGGAAAATCATACTTATATTCAATCCCAAAATCAGTTACTAAGAATGGTTGCCCATCTACAAAAATCTCAAAAGGTTGGGGATCACTGGTTTCAATTATAGTTTCACTTTTTAGCTTTCCATTTGGATGATATTCTCTTCTTGTTTCTTTTCGATGATTTGTTTTTAATGCAATATAAACTGTAGCAGCTGCAGTTGCTACGGCAGCAATTGCTCCAACTATTACCCAGACTGCTTGTGGTGCAGGAGAATCAGATGGAGTATAAGGGTTATCTTTTTCAATTTCAAAAACGCGAGATCCATTTAGTTCGCCAAAAATTGTAAATTGTTTGGGCATTAAACTCATATTATAACCAAATTGAACTTGATTTGTACTAGGGTCAAACCAAACTACTTTTTCACCAACAGTGGCATATTGATTGATTATGTTTTTACCTACAGATGTTATTCTTAAAACTCCACCATTTAGAATTTCTGGGAATTCGTTAAAGTCTATCTGGTAGTTATTTCGATTATTAACATCAATCATAACTCCATCAAGTCCAGAAATGCCTATATTACTTACCAACAAATGCCCATGTTGGTCTATGCTCAATAGAGCACTGCCAAGAGGTGTAACCTCGTAGTTTTGGAAAATCATAAGCCCTCCTAATAAAAATTAGACCAAAGATTTAATAATATTACCAAAGAAAATTCTTCCCATGGCTACTTACAAAAATATGAAATTTGCAAAATATAACAAAATAAAAAAATATCTATTTAAAAAACTTCAAAATTTTTATAAAGTTTCTTTATCTTGCAAAAATCATTATTTCCAGCGTTTTGAGAGCATCTGACAATAAAGATTGGCGAACTGTTGGGTACTTGGTAATGTCATTATTTGCAAGAACAGGTACATACCAAATATTTACCAGTGTTATTCCTAACCTCCTACTAAGCTCACACACTTTGTAGCAGTTTTCAATTTTCTCATCCAAAAGATAAATTTGTAAATTACAAATACAAACATTTTTTCTGTCTGTTTACTATTGGAGCTTTATATATAAGCTATACGACCTGAGCTACAAGGAAGTAAAAGAAGTGTAGCTAATAGCATTTTGTCCTTAATCTTTCGGTAGATATTATATACTGATGAATAAATTTGGTAATGTTCATCTTTTTTCTTTGCCATAAAAATATTTGAAAAGTGTTAAGGTTTAATTTTCCGAATATTTAAAAACCCTGTAAATTTATTATTCATAAGCATTTACAGGGTTTAGCAAGAATCAATTTTGTGGGCCCGGAGGGACTTGAACCCCCGACCAACGGATTATGAGTCCGTTGCTCTAACCGACTGAGCTACAGGCCCCAGCTATTGGCATCAATAACGTTGCCAAAACAGATTACAAAAATAAGATTTTTTTTCATTATAGAAAAATCTTTTTTTAGTAATTAAATAAACCTACAAAAATTCCGGCTTGAATCTGCAATGCATTTGCATTCATGGCATCAGGAACACCATTGAGTGTTGAGTTATTATTTTGTTTCCAGTCGGTACCGAAAGTAAGATTATAGGAAGCACCTACTCTGAACATAAGGAAGTTAGTAAGTGCATATTCTAAATGGATATTTGGTTTTACAAGCCAATAATTTGTAGATATGGTATTTGTAAAGTTGTAAGGATCAACTTCAGGATTATAATCATTCCATCCTGACTCGGAAGGAGTTTCAAATGTACTGACGGATAAATCTCCGCGCCCCAAAGAAACACCGCCAACGACAGCAAATGATTTTAGAGGAACTAAAGCATATTCAAGGGAAATTCCTGTAATTCCTACACGATATTCTACCTCACGATTAATTAGGGCTGCATTTGCCTCAAACTCACCGGACACAGTTTTAGAACCGCCATAACTGAAAAATCCGGCTCGCATGTTTGGAATATAAACTAAGCCTGTAAACCCTTCACCACCCCACAGATTGACCTGTCCGCTGAATTCATCAGTACCGAAGTTCTTAGTTGTCAGCAGACTGTTGACCTCATCAAAGTTCGCAAATTGAAAGGTAAATGTAGCACCACCGGCTATTGCAAAATAAGGAGTACTTTCATGTTTCAATTCAGACGACTCAAAAGAAAAATCATCGAGTCTGTCATCCTGTAAAGCAAACAATAAATTCGCAGAAAACAATAACAATATTAAAGCAAAGATATTTTTCATTAAAAAATTCCGATTATTTATAAAAAAGATTCAAACGAATGATGATGTGCATAATTTTATAGTCTGCTACTTGGACCACATTAATTTAAAATTTATCAGTTGACCACTCGAGGATATAATTTTCCCGATATACATACCTTGTGGTATATTTGTGAGGTTCAAATGAACTAAGTTAGTTCCGGATTTGAGCTCGGGGTATTTAACCTCATCAATTTCTTTGCCTATGAAATTCAATAACTTGATTGTAACATCTGAACTTTCTTTCAAATTAAATTTTATCGAAACAGCACCGGCTGATGGATTTGGATAAAGCTCTACACCACCTTTCAGCTGCTCGTCTCCGAAATCCGAATGACTTGCTGTTTTACATATACTCTGCCTGAATTCCATAGTCAAAGGTGACTTTGGATGAGGTGCATAAATCGAGACATCTTTCCTTCCGAGAGTAAACTTTCTGTCCCTCGGGTAAGCATACTTTACAGATTCTTCCTTTATTACTACTACATTGTACTTACCTTGCGGAAGTGGACCTATGTTTATTGTCAAGTCATAATCACAGACACAGCGGCACTTCTCACTTGAAGTATCTGCTACCGAAACAGTTATGACATTTCCGGAATAATTAATGTGATAATCAGCTAAGAATCCTGCACAACAATTTGCATTTATGTCAATTAGGGATACTGTCAGAAGATTATCGTCCACAAAGTATTCAATTTTCTCCTGAGAATAAGTTACAGTCTGTATAAGAAACAGTGTAATAAAGTAAAACAGTAACCTAAGTTTCATATTTTAATGTAATATAAGTAATCAGCTGATTATTCTCGTTAAATTTTAAAATAATTAACGCAAATAACTGTTATCAATTACTATTATAACGATAATATTGACAAAATGTTTATGGATATATCAAATACTCCTGCTGCAATCATAATTTTTTTATTAACAATAGGTGTAAGCTTATACACTCTCTACAAAAATCATAATCTGTTACACGCTTGGATACTCAGTCCCGGGAAAGTATATTATAATAAACAGTTTCACTTAATCATAACCAGCGGCTTCCTTCATGCAGACTTAATGCACTTGATGTTTAATATGTTTACCTTCTATTTCTTTGGTTTCAGGCTCGAATCAACCATAGGAACAATGAATTTTTTAGTGATTTATTTCGGCAGCATGATTTTTTCGGTTATCAGCACAATCTTAAAGAAAAAAGATGATTATGCTTACGGGAGTCTCGGAGCCAGCGGAGCAATATCCGGTGTTGTTTTTGCTTCAGTTATGACAGCTCCAAACTCAACAATAATGGTTATGCCGATACCAATTCCTTTACCGGCATACATATACGCTATATTATACCTTATATGGAGTTATTATGCAGCAGGTAAAGCCAATGATATGATCAATCATGAAGCACATTTTTGGGGAGCATTGTCCGGAGTATTATTGATGATTTTATTGATACCCGGTATATTAAGCCACTTCTTTTATTCTATATTTTGAGTAAGAGTCTGTTTATTAGATTTGTTTGCAAGTTTCAAATAAGCGGTGTTTTTGCTGAACAGCTTGCTAAGCGGTGTCCGGACAAACCTAATCTTGTAATAGTTCTTTTGTATATCAATATAATAGTTATTGAGATTTGAAAAAATATACCCGAGGAAGAGCAGCGTACCTATATTATTATAATTATTACCACTAATGAAATTCACTACAATCAGGTAAGCAAGTATATAGACAATCAAAGACAAGTGCCTCAAATTCTGCATGGGAATTTTATCAACAATATTCTTACTCCTTGTAATTCTGAATGATATAATATAAATGCTCAGGAACAAAGCAATGAAAGGAACAGCTCCGACAAGTCCGAGTTCTGCCATGATACCCATAAATGAAGTATCACTGAACCTCCATCCATCGGATAAAGGGCTGTAATAAGTAAGTCCTAAGCCTATCCCGATTAAAGGTGAAGATTGAAATATATTGAACATTGCTTCAAAATTTTCTCCCCTTTCCATTGCGGATTCACCGGCGATACTTGTTCCGTAGTCAGAGCTGCCGGCTAGGACATTTGCAATACTTCCAAATCGTTTTCCGAACATCTCGATTACACTTATACCGGCATAATGTTCAACAGCCAAATCTGCAAAATATAATAAGATAATGACAAAGGGCAAAATTTTAAGTATATTACCGAAGACGTTGAGTCTTTCAGTCAAGAACACCGTGAAAAAAGTAAGTATTACTATCGTAACGCCGGTCATGGAAAAAGCAAGCATTAATCCGATGATACATAATACTAAGATTGTGTTGTGCAAGGCTTTTGACCGGATGAAATTCGGGAATCCTTTGATCCTTGGAACAATCAGGAATGATAAGGATAGACCGTTAAATGCTCCGAGACTCGAAGGTTCTGAAAAAATTGAAGTTGCCCTGAAAAAACCTTCGAATTGCAAACTCAATTGTGTCATATCGTCAACAGGAGTGTTTGTGCGACTGTAAAATGAAGCACTTGTGAGCTCAATCCATGCAAACGGAAGGTCTAAAGCTCTGGCAATTATTTGGTACACACCGAATATATTGATAAATATTGAAAATAATAGCCATGCTTTGATAAAATAATCCCAAGTATTTGCATTAAATTTATAAAATATCAATACAATTATTATAAGAGAAGTGAAGTAAAAATGAGCTAAGGTCTTGAAATATTGTGAAATCAGATATCCCTTCCCGCTTAACATTGGAAGGAATCCCGAGATTAATGTAGAGAGCATAAAAATGAAGTAAATTTGGACGACAGGGTTTTTGGCAAAATGAAATTCTCTGCCGTCCCAAATTGCAGCCTTCAGCAATATAATTGTCATTGCAAGAGTAATCAAATCGTTTGTTGTTATGCCGTTTGTGCTGATATTAAACCAAGCATAAATTTCAAAATTGAATGTAACGGCAAGTATTACGAGAAGATAATCCAGCAATTTCAAATTAAGCCGTCCTTGTGTTTGGCTTTCAACTTATTTATCATGTCCTCAGTCATAGACTCAATATTATGCACAGGCAGCCAGCCCCACTCGCTTCTTGCAGCAGAATCATCAATAGAAGCAGGCCATGAGTCGGCTATAGCTTGTCGGTAGTCCGGATTGTATGATATAGTAAATTCCGGAATATGCTTCTTTATCTCATTTGCAAGTGTCTTCGGGTCAAATGTCATTGAAGCAATATTAAAATCACTATGGTGTATGAGTTTATCAAAATCTGCTTCGGCTAAGTCAATAACCGATTTTATACAATCCGGCATATACATCATAGGTAATTCTGTATTCTCACTTAAAAAGCAGTTGTAATGTTGTTGTTTTACTGCTTCATAAAAAATATCCACTGCATAATCTGTCGTACCGCCACCGGGGAGAGTCTCTGACGAAATAATCCCGGGGAATCGCAAACCTCGGCAGTCCAGATTGTACTTTTCTACGTAATAGTCACACAGTCTTTCACCTGAAACTTTAGTAACACCATACATGGAAGTAGGTTGCAACACACTTTCCTGTGGCACATTGTATTTTGGTACTCCCTTACCCCATACAGCTATTGAAGACGGTACTATAATCCTCGACAGATTATTTTTCACGCCAAGTTCCAATATATTCATTGTACCGTTCATATTCACTTTCCAGCATAAAAGCGGATTATTCTCACCTACTGCCGACAGAATTGCTGCTAAGTGGAATATGGTATCAACATTGTATTTGTTAATGGCATTTTGGATTTCTTCAGAATTGGTTACATCTATTAATTCAAATGGACCATGATTCTGCAAAGGATGATTAGGATCTTGACGGATGTCTGAGGCAACGACGTTTTCAACACCGTATTTTTTGCGAAGTTCGGTTACAAGCTCGGTTCCGATTTGACCGAAAGCCCCGGTAACCAATATTTTTTTCATTTCTCTTTTCATAAAAACCTTATTAGAGTCTGAGTTTTATTTATTCAAAATAGCATTTTTTACGTTTACAAAGATAAGAAATTTTGAGTTTCAATAATTACAAGTAATTATTATTTTTCAAAGACATAAAAACCTCCTCAATAATTCTTATCCCCGTATTATAAAAAAAGTTAAGCATTCAAAGATATGTATTAATCAGGTACGGAATTTTTCTTATGAATAATTATGAATGAAATGATGCACAAAATCACGATTGATTGAGATTCGGTTTGCTTGATAAGTAATCATAAACTTATGATATATTGGGAATAAATGTTATTTTTGAAGATTGATTTTAATTAAAAAAGAAATATTATGAAAATACTTGTAACGGGCGGTAGCGGATATATCGGCTCACTATTAGTACCAATGCTTCTTGATAGAGGTCATGAAGTTATAATTTATGATAATTTTATGTGGGGAGTACGCCCAATACTCCATTTTGCCAGTCATAAGAATCTTGAAATTGTTTCAGGAGATGTTAGAAACGAGAATGAACTGAAAAAATATACAGCCAAGTCAGATATTGTAATACATTTAGCTGCCATAGTCGGTTATCCCGCTTGTGCTTCTGACCCGGCAAGAGCAATATCAATCAATGTTGACGGTACCAAACATATAGTTGATAATCTATCGAAAGACCAGCGACTGATTTTTGCATCCACCGGTTCTACTTATGGTAAGGTTGACGGTATCTGTGATGAGAATACACCGATTGCACCACTGACTCTTTATGGATTTACTAAAAGTGAAGGCGAAAAAATGTCTATTAATTCCGGAGGCATAGCACTTAGATTCGCTACAGTTTTCGGTTCTTCACCCAGACTCAGATTAGACTTGCTGGTCAACGATTTCGTCTATCAAGCCATTCATCAAAGACAAATAGTACTTTATGAAGGACATTTCAGAAGAACTTTTTTACACTCCCGCGATGCGGCTTTAGTCTATCTCTTTGCTTTAGATAATTATGAAAAAATGAGTGGCGAAGCATACAATATAGGCGATAATAAGTTGAATTACACAAAAAAACAAATCGCACTTACACTCAAAGATTATCTGGACTTCTATCTTCATGAAGCCGATGTTGGAGAAGATCTTGATAAGCGTGATTATGAGGTCTCTTATGAAAAGATTAATAAACTTGGCTTCGAGATTACCGTTGATTTGCATCAAGGTATTGAGGAGTTAATCAAAGTTCTCAGACATATTCATATCACAAACGAATGGAGGAACGCATAATGAATGTTCTATTAACCGGAGGCTCAGGATTCCTCGGAAAACATTTGATTAAAGAAGCAGAAATTTCAGGTCATAATATTTTTGCACCTCGCAGCAATGAATTTAACCTCTTAACCGGTTTCGGAATAGAAGAATACTTCGCAAAATTGAATTCCGAAAATAAGCATATTGACGCCATCATTCATTCTGCTGCCTATTACGGCGGAATCGGTATTAACCGGAGCGAACCTGCTACAATTTTTTACAAGAATTGTCAAATGGCAACTAACATATTCGAAATAGCCAAAAATTATAAAGTTAAGAAGATTCTGCCTATAGGTTCAGCCTGCTCCTACCCGGGGCATATTATCGGCGATTTGCATGAGGCTGATTTCTGGAACGGTGAATTACACAGCTCTGTCGAGGCTTACGGCATTTCTAAAAAACTGCAACAAGTGGCACAAAGAGCCTATTATAATCAATACAAAATAGAATCCAATCATTTGGTTTTAACTAACTTATACGGACCTTACGACGTGTTTACCGAATACCGCTCACATGTTGTATCTGCTATGATTAAGAAATTTGCTGACGCTAAAATTCATAACAAACAAGAGGTAATCCTGTGGGGAGACGGCTCTCCTATAAGAGAATTCTTGTATGTTGGTGATGCTGCAAAAGTGATTATCAAAACATTGAACCTCCCGCACGATACGACACCTATCAATATCGGAACCGGAATTGGTACGACAATCAAAGAACTTGCTGAGTTGATTGCCGAGATTACAGGTTTTGAAGGACAACTTGTTTGGGACACCGAAAAGCCTAACGGAGTTGCAAGAAAAGTCTTGAACATTGAAAGAATGAAAAATCTGGTGCAATATACACCTGAAACTAATCTCAGAAGCGGTCTTAAATCTACTATTGAATGGTACCTCGCAAATAAGGAGCTTGCTGATTTAAGAAATTAAAAATTGGTTGATTATTTGTGATATTCCTTTAAATAATAATCCAATTTTGAGTCGGCTTTGAGTGTTCGTAAGACTATTTATTAAAATAAAAAAAGCACTGATATGTGACATATTTCTATCAGTGCTTCTATTTTTTTTCAATTAAACAGCAATAAAGTTAATAAGTTTATTCTTTACGAAGATAACTTTTTTGACTTGCTTTCCTTCCAGATGCTTCTGCACTTGCGGCTCTTGCATAGCGGCATTCTCGGCTTCTTCTTGTGTTAAATCAACCGGTAAAAGTAATTTTGCACGTATTTTACTCGAAACTTGAACTACAAATTCAATCTCACTTTTAGCAGTTTTTTCAATATCATAACTCGGGAAATCGGCAAAATATATACTTTCCTTTTTCCCAATGATTGACCATAGTTCTTCAGCAATATGAGGTGCAAACGGTGCAAGACATAAAATAAGAGCTTCCATAGCTTTAAGAGGCTTGACATCACTCTTGTTAAATTCGTTTACAAAAATCATCATCTGAGCAATAGCTGTATTGAAACTCAGAGCAGGGATATCTTCAGTAACCTTTTTGATTGTCGAATGCATTACAAATTCTTGTTCACTATTGAGTTCGATATCTTTAACAAAAGGTGATATCTCACCATCATCGGTTGCAATCAGCCTCCATACACGATTAAGGAAATTATATACACCGACAATATTCTTTGTTTGCCAAGGCTTAGTAGCTTCCAAAGGACCTAGGAACATCTCATAAAGTCTTAGAGAATCGGCACCATACTCGTTAACAACGATATCGGGATTAACAACATTACCTCTGGATTTTGACATTTTCTCACCATCTTCACCCAATATCAGTCCCTGATGGAACAGCTTTTTGAACGGCTCCTTAGTGACAACATAACCATAATCGTAAAGCACCTTATGCCAAAATCTTGAATAGAGCAGATGCAAAACTGCATGTTCAGAACCACCGACATAAAGGTCAACACCGGAAGGTTCCATCCAGTACTTTTGTTTATCTGTATCACTGAATATTTGTTCATTATCATTGTCGAAGTATCTAAGATAGTACCAACATGAGCCTGCCCACTGGGGCATAGTATTAGTCTCGTAGCGAGCTTTTTTCCCTGTCTTTTTATCAATAAAATTCACCCAAGTTTCGACTTTCGCCAGTGG
>JBAYPL010000060.1:0-12187 GCA_041677745.1 Kapaibacterium sp. (SeqCode) | reverse complement strand
TTTTAATTATTCATTGTACTTATAATTTCTTTGACTATTTGCTCAGGATTATGCGGTACGAAATCATAAGTATTACAGAAATTACTACTGTCAAACACATAATCTCTGTCAAACTGATAAGCCATCTCTTTAAGCTCACGCATGATAGGTACGAATAAACCGAGGAAACCAAGCATACCTGCGGGTATTGAACTATATTTTGCCGGAACACCCATCTCGATGGCAAATAAATTTATCCACTCCTGAACACTTAATGTTTGTGATGAAACCGGTAAATGCCATACACGATTGAAAGCATTCGAATCATTGCCTAATATAGCGGTAGCCTTAGCGGCATCTTTTGTATAAATAAACGAGTGCTTACATTCCGGTTTTCCAATCCACAAAGCTCTTTTTCCTTTTTTAAAGTTATTATAAATCAAGTCGGTCAGCATGCTACCGGATGTTCCTGCAAAGTCCGGTGCTCTTGCTATGAGGGCATTGATTTTTCCGGCTTGTACATGATTCATTATAATTTCTACAAGCTTTTTTCTTACCATCCCTTTACTTGATGAAGGATTAATCCGAGTATTCTCAGTCATACAGTATAAGGAATTCTTATCATACATATAAACATTGTCAAAGAAAACCAGTTTTGAATTATGTTTATAGCAAGCTTCCACAACATTTTCAATGAATGGTATCCATTTATCTTCCCAAACTTTTGTTTTATAATCGAAGGCAATTGTAACATACACAATTCTACTGCCATACACTGCCTCATCAAGCATTTTTGTATCTGTCAAATCAGCTTTCATCAACTCATCTTCGGAGTTCACTTTAATAGGGTTGCGACTGACAAGTCTGATATTATCAGTATAATTCTTTAATTCTTTTGCAAGTAAAGAACCGATATTTCCTCCGGCTCCTAAAATTGTCTGCATAGTGTTTCCAATAATCAATTTATTCTTTAATTTAAATACGCAACATTTAATAATTAGTTACAATTAAAAAACCGGCTTTGAAATGCTATCAAAGCCGGGAATAATGTGTATTTGTAATTTTATGTTAAATTATTAACGTTTCAAATTAGTGGTCTCTTGAAGAAGTTGGTCGCTTATTGTAACTGTACGAGCTGCTGCTTCATAAGCCCTTTGAGTACTAATCATGTCGGTAAATTGGACAGTCATGTCAACATTGGACTGTTCCAATGAACCGCCTGCAATTTGTGTTGACGGGAATATATCAACGGCAGTTCCGACATTCGGGTTTCCGCTATTAGGAGACTCTCTGTAGAAGTTTGCGCCATTTCTGACAAGTCCTTCGTTATTGGTGAACTTAGCAACAGCTACTTGCCCTAACCTTTCAGATTTACCGTTAGTAAAAGAGCCCCAAATCTGACCTCTGTTATCAACACTCAAATCAATAAGTCCACCGGTTTGATATCCGTCCTGTTCAGTTATGGTTGCTGAGTTGGCAGCGGCATAATTTGTAATACCGGTAGTTATTTGATTTGGATCTGTTAATTGTATTGTAGGTGACGATGAAAACCTTGTCGCTAAACTTGCAGGTATTTCAAAACTGAGATTATATTTAGCAGGATCATTTGCGGTGGCAGCCACTATCGGATTCAGAGTACCGTCATTGCCGAAATTAATGCTTGTAATTGTTGTAGGAGGATTCTCACCGTTGTTCATAATGATGGTTTCACCATTTAATTCACCTTCGACCAAATAGCTGTCGGGAATCGGCGGATCTACAGTAGCATCACCCTTTTCCAAAATAAATTTTAGTTTCAGCTCATGTGCTGCACCAACATTATCGTATATTGTCATGGTAGTAATTTTTTCAGCACCGTTTTCATTATTTACATTCAGGTTACCGGACATTTTAATCAAATGTGTTTGGTTAGGCGGGGAAATAATATTATTTGAGATTCTAATGTTACCTATCGTTCCCAGAAGTGAATTTACGCCGTCAGACTTCTGAATGATACCGTTTGCATCAGTTTGGACGGGAAAACCTTGCAATATTGCACCGGTTGACGAATCAACAAGGAATCCGAATTTGTCACGGTTGATGTTGCCGGCTCTGGAATATAAAGACTGACCGTTCAGATTATACATGAAAAAGCCTTCTCCTTGGATTGCCATATCAAGGGGACGGTTCGTATCTTCTATAGTACCCTGAGACATATCTTGTTTAATAGAACCAAGCCTAACTCCCAATCCGAATTGAATGGGATTAGTTCCGCCTGCACCGGTTCCTTCTATGCTTTCCGGAGCTCTTCCCTGATTAACTACTTGAGAGAATTGTTCTTCAAAATTAGCACGATTACCCTTGAATCCAATCGTATTGAGGTTTGCAAGGTTATTTGATATGACATCAAATTTAAGCTGATGAGCCCTGAGAGAGCTTGTTCCTATGGACAGCGATCTCGAAATAGCCATTTTTTACGTCCTCCATGGACCTAATTAATTAAACATAAATTTTCAATTTTTTTTGAATCCGTCTGTCGTTCGGGATTCATCAGGTCTCCGTAGCTTATACGGTCCAACCTGTTTGTCAGGCAAATATTGCCGAGTCAATTTTTGTAACGATATTATCTTCCATAGTATCCCTGTTGAACATTGTAACCACAGTCTTATTGGGAATATTTACTATAAAAGCCTTGTCGTCGAGCAAAACAAGAGAGTCGAGTGCTCTTTTGTCTTCAGCCTTTTTGACAGCATTTTCAAGTCTGTTCAAATCTAAGGTATTAAGTTCCACAGACCTACTTGCCATCCTGTTTAAAGCGTGACCGGAAAATCGGAGTTTCCCGAGTTCTTCCGTAAATACTTCATTGAACGATGTGCCGCCGGTATTTTTTCTGTCGGTATTTCTTACATTATCGTTTTCGACACCGTTGACAGGGATAAATGGTACGGAAACACCGTTTACAAACATCATATTATCCTCCTAAAATATAAAAAAATTAATTATCTGAAATATCGGAAATTGAATTTAATGCCATTTCATTTCCATTGATGACAAGCATAGTACCTTCGGATTTGAAGCGAACAGCTTCAATCTTGCCATAAATGAAAGTATAGGCAGAATAATTTCCACCTTCACTGTCTTTACCTTCGACTGTAAAAGTATATTTGCCACCGCCAACAGACTCACCACTATTATTAGTACCATCCCATTCAAACTTGTGTGTACCTTGTTTCAAGTAATTACCATCAAGTTCAACTGTTCTGATGATTTTCCCGGAGCCGTCTTTAATTATCAGATTAGCCGTACTAACATTGATAGGAAGGTCATAGCTTAAAGATGGTTTGTTCATGCCGTCATAATTGAAACTGTCGGTCAATGCACGGGCATTTTTCCCAATCATTCCCGGTAATGCAGAATTTGCTATTGTCTGAGTAAGTACGTTGTTGGTGTAAACTTGTTCCTCGATTAATGAGCGTATATCAACAAGTTGTTCAAGTTGTGAGAACTGCGCAAGTTGTGCAGCAAACTCCTGATTGTCATACGGTTTGAGCGGGTTTTGAGAACGAAGCTGATAAGTCAACAATTTAAGGAACTCATCCTTGCCGACTACACTCTGCGTCATAACTCCACTTCCTGCTGTTATGTTTTGAGCGCTATTATTTGTGCTGATTCCTTCAGTCATTTATTGCAACCTCCTGTTGCTTAATTAATTCATCAAATATATGTTTCTATATAATTGCCGTGTTGAAATTTCTTGTATTTCTTATCAACAGCAGCGTCAGGAATTTCTTCGCTGTTTATCAATTTGTCCAAATCAAAAATTCCAGCTCTACTCTTCCTTCCCGATTCATTCTGTCTTTCTCGGCTCGTAGTTCCTTCTCTATTGCTTTGGTCGGCATAATGGTTAATATTAACATAGTCAATCTTGACTCCGGTTGATTCAATACGTTCCTTCAATATACCTATACTGCCTTCCAGTGCTTTCACTGTATCCTTATTGTCTGATTTTATACCTAATTTAACAGAATTATCGGACACACTTAATTCTACAAATATCGTACCAAGTGATTTAGGACTTAAAATCATCCTGACTGAGCCTTGGTAATTGCCGCCACTGTTCTTGACAACATCACTTAAAATATTGTGTACCGAACCGATCTTGATACGTGAAAAACTCATAAATGACGGTAAATCAACCTTTTGACTACTGATTTTGACATTGTTGTCTTTTTTTGCTAATGAATTCTCAATAAGTTTTGAAAATGATTCTGCATCCGATTTTTGTGTCATCTCAATCGGATTGTGGTTATAATTATTACTTAGCCCTGATTTGCCTGTATAATTTTCACCAGTTTGATTGCCTTTACCGGATGCATTGTCTGGATATTGATTGTGCTCGGGTGTATTAGTAAGTTCTGAGTTTATATGCACCTTATTTATGTTTTTATTTATATCAAGTTGCCTGTATGATTCTGCTTTCGGTTCATTTTCGATGATAATTGAACGATTATGAGTTAGTAGTGTCTCAACATCCTTATTCATATTAGAATGCTTTGTGAATGACATGCGATTTGTTTCGATGTTGTCGGCAGATGATAGAATTTGCTCGTTTATTGATTTATTTGGGAATGATTCGGGGAACTTGTTTTCAATAGCTTTTTTCTCACTCTTCAGAATATTATTCATTGCTTCATTAATAATCGTTTGTTTCTTGTCCTGTATAAGCTCATTTGTAGCTACGGGTGTTGATTCCTTTGTCAGGCTGCCGGAAATTTCATTTGTTGCCAAAACGTTTTTAGGGTTTGTCGAAGAAAGATTTACATCAACCTGAGACTCATTATTGAGTTTTTTTTCTACAAGATTGTAATTACTTATCAAGCCCGAATTATTTTTATTTATCATCTTACCATTGAGTTCATCTGAAGTTTGCTTGTGTCCTTCTTGTGAAAATTCGACTTCTTTTTCTCCTGCTTCGTTGACAATAAATCTGCCACTTTCAATCTGCTCTTTATCAACGCTTATAATATTTTGGGTTTTATACTTTTCAACGCTTAAAGAAGAATCTTTGACTTTGGAATCCAGTCCAATTTCATTAGTAAGAATTGAGTTGTCAATATTTGAGTTTGCAGCATTCTTAAGGCTTACTAAATCTGATTTGTGCTTCGTTGGTATATCAGTTTGCAAAAGTTCCTTCCTGTCACCGATTTTTGAATGGAATGATGAAAATATTGTTGAAGTATTTTTATCATTACCGAAAAATTCCTCGATGTCTATTGAATCATTATTATGGACAAGAGATTTATCTGAGGCTGTAACTTGATTTATACTTGTAGAAATTCCGGTTGATAGTTCATTTTTCGATTTATCAATTATACTAAAAGTTTCATCGGATACAGTAATAATCTCATCATGTCCTGATGATTTAGATTTCGCGCCCTCAAATGTGCCTGACACTTCATTAATATCGGTATTTGAGTTAATGGCTGTCAGTTCAATATCAGGTTCATCACTTGTATTAATAATCGGGAAATCACTATGAATAATTGATTTGTCGGAATTCCTCAACTCGTTGAAAAATTGAGCATTCTTATTATTTGCTATGATTTTATTGTCTTGTAACTCTGAATTGCTCCCTTCGACTCCCAAAAAAAATGGATTAGACGGAAGCAAATCTGCAAATTTACCGGACTGATTTATACCTTTTAAGCCTAAGCCAAGTAAATTCTCGTGCAGTGGAGATTTCGCTTTAAAAGCTCCCTTGACTTCAATATTATTTAATTGTAATTTCATGTGCATCCTGCAAATTTTTTTATTGTAATAGTAGCTCGGCAGCTTTGTCTGGTTTCATAGCCTCAAGTACTTTACCGGCTTTACGAGCTTGCATCAACTTGATAATCTTTGCCGCATCCTTGCTGTCAATTTTCTCAAGAATCCTTGCTACCTCAGCCGCTCCTGTATTATTATATATTTTAGCAAATTGTAATAAATTGTTATCTGAAATCGAATCAGCAGATGATAGTGTGTTTCCCTTGCCGCTAATAGTGTTGTCGGAATCCTGTTTTTCGCTTAAAACAACACTAAGTCTCTGCTTTAACTTACGAAGTGAATCATCTTTTTGTTCCTCATTTTCGGTCAAAACAATAATTCTCTCGACTAATGCAGATATCGAATCATCATAAATTTTCAGTAAATCCTGATTATCATCAAGGCTGTCATGTAGCATAAGTTGTGCATCCTCAGACATAACCAATGAATCTTCTTGATTTGGAAATTCATCTTCACTTGAATTTTCCATAATCATCTGTTCAGGAGCACTGGTATCGGAAATTTTATTAATGCTTTTGTGTTGAGGAATTCCTAATATTGAAGGAAAAAGAAAATACATGGCAAAAAACAAAGAGAGGAGTAACACAATAGTGCCTCCTATTACTCCAAACGCCATCAATAACTGTCTTTTGTCCATATAAATAGTTATGATTTTCTGACTCGTTGCAAAGCTACTTCATCAAGAAACTTGTTCTCGTTACATCTCTGTTCCTCCATATAATTGGAGTATTGCTTTTCTTTCAGCTTTTCAATCACCTTCTCGTCCTTCATAGCATTAGTCAATTTTATTCTTCTGAGATTCTCAATTTCGAGAATCTGTTTTTTTTCTTCCTCGAGCTTTAAAATTTCCGTTTCGAGAAAGGCTATATGATTATTTTTTATTTGTAAATCACCGGCTTTAATTTTGTTTATTGTAACAGTCCCGAGTTGTGATTTCATCATCTCAGTATTTCTAATATCTGCTTCTTTTTCGAGGCGAATCTTAACCGCCTGATTAAGTGAATCTTTCGCCTGACTGACCTTGTCAGTCCGAAATTTCAAAACAGATTCCAGTTTAAAGTTAAATTTTTTCGGCATATTTTATTAAAAGTGATTTAATTATTGCATATTGATGTAATAAAGTTTGAAAATATTGTTTTTTAACCTGAGTTCATTTTACTTTTATAAACTTTAACATCTTTCATACCGGCAATTTCAATCAGATTAGCAACAGAATCTTCAAATCTGCTGTTTTCATAAATATCCTGTTTCAAGTAATTATTAATAATATCATAAAACTGTACAGCTTTGTCTGTCTTAGGATTTATACCGGCTTGATAGGCACCAACGCTGATAAGATCTTCAGCAGACTTGTAAGCAGCGAGCAATTCCTGAATAGTTCTTGAAGCATTCAATTGTTCTTTGCTGATAACATCAGAACGCACCCTGCTGATGCTTTCTAAAACATCAATAGCCGGAAAATGCCCCTGAGCTGCAATCTTACGAGAAAGTACAAAGTGACCGTCAAGAATTCCGCGTGCAGCATCAGCAATAGGTTCATTCATGTCATCACCTTCGACAAGTACTGTATAGAGACCGGTAATGGAACCAACATCGGATGTACCGGCTCTTTCCATTGTTTTTTGCAAAAGACTAAACACACTCGGAGTATATCCTTTGGTAGTTGGCGGTTCACCGATTGTCAAGCCAACCTCTCTTTGTGCCATTGCAAGTCGCGTGACTGAATCCATCATAAGCATGACATCCAAGCCTCTGTCACGAAAATGCTCTGCTATAGTGGTGGCTGTCAATCCGGCTTTCACTCTGATTAGAGGTGAGGTGTCACTCGTAGCAACAATTACAATACTGCGTTTTAAGCCGTCTTCTCCCAAATCTTTTTCAATAAACTCTTTCACCTCTCTGCCACGTTCACCTATCAAAGCTATTATATTGATGTCGGCAGAGGTGTTTCTTGCTATCATACCTAAAAGAGTAGATTTACCTACACCTGAGCCAGCGAAAATACCAACTCTCTGTCCTTTACCCATCGTCAGCATTCCATCAACAGCTCTAATTCCGGTAGCTACCGGACTATTGATTCTCTTTCGTAGCAGTGGATTGGGTGGCAGCGAATAAATCGAACGGGTTTCAAGCTTATCCGGAAATTCTGAGTTATCAATCGGATTGCCGAGCCCGTCCAATACACGTCCTAATAGTGCATCACCCACTCTTACTGTTAACCGTTTGCCGAGAGCTGTAATTTCCATGCCCGGTGCTATATTCGACACTTCTCCCAATGCCATGGATAATATTGTATTTCCATCTTTGAATCCTACTATTTCGGACAAACAGATTTCTTTTCCCGTTTTATCCCGTAAAGAACAAAGCTCACCGATTGATGCTTTTGGTCCTTCGCTTTCGATAACTAATCCGATTACCTTCTTAACTCGTCCCCGTAGGATAAGCTCATCAGTTGTTTTGAGTTTTTCAGCAACTCTCAGGGATAATATTTCGGGGTCGAGGTCAAACATATTCTATGATATTTCCGAAAGATTCTGTGAGAATTTTTCTAACTGTGCTTCGATAGTTGCGTCAATGATACCGGCATCGGTATGTAGTATGCAGCCACCTCTGCTGATATTTTCATCAGGAGCAATTTCAATTTTGTCAATTTTATATTTGTCACCGATCTTGCTCCCCTTAATATCTTGAATAGTATTAAAATCATCTGGATGTACAGATATTTTAAATATATTCTCGTCATCAATTTTACTCATTGCTTTATTTAGTTGCTCTATGACTATGTCGGGATTCTGAGTAATTTCCTGACGAATTAAATACTTTGCAATAGTTATAGCTACCGGAATTACTGCTTTTTCGAGTTTGACTAAATTTTTGGAGTATTCTGCTTTCAAATTCAAGCTTAAATTTTCAAGATTTGTTACCCATTCCAAATATTTTATTTTATCATTATTATATGCGATAGGAGCAGCCTCTTGTCCATCAGAAAAACCCTTGTCGTAAGCATTTTGGACCTCAACTTTTGCTTCTTCTATGGACAATACCGGTTCATTAACATTTTTCAGAGAGATTTGCACAGGTTTGCCGGTATTTGCCACCACGAATTTTTCGGTGAAAATTACTTTTTTGGCAAGCTCTTTCTTCCTTTTTGCTATACTTTCTGCTCTTTTTCTTCTTTCTTGATGCTCATGCAAAAAAGTTCCGAGCTGATTTGAGTCACCGGAAAATTCGATTTTTGGAAATAAATCAGCCGTAGATACTTTAGCAATCCTGCTGTTCTTGGTAATATTTATTGTAATCTCACTCATACCCAAATCCTTATCCTACACAAATACATCTTCTTTACCTCGTCCGCCGATTGAAATTTCTTCATTTTCTTCAAGTTCTTTGATTATATCAACAATACGCATCTGGGCAGCTTCAACATCTTTCAGTTTGATAGGACCCATATATTCCAGTTCCTCTCGAACCACAGCAGCAGCACGTTCCGACATATTTTTGAAAATTTTAGTTTTAATCTTTTCATCAGCGATTTTAAGAGAAATAGCCAAATCTTTTTTATCCACATCACGAAGAATTCGTTGAATTCCTCTATCATCAACCAATACAATATCTTCGAATAAGAACATGAGACGTTTGATTTCAATAGCCATATCAGGGTTCTTCTCTTCGATTCGTTCGAGAAGTGATTTTGCCATAGCATTGTTAGTTTTATTCAGAATATTTGCTACAAGTTGAGAACCACCGGCTTGTGCGAGATTTTGAGATAAAGTCTGTTCGGCAATTTGGTCAACAACATGTTCAATTTCCGACACAAGTTGCGGTGAAACTTTACCGATTGTAGCTATTCTAATTATAGTTTCGGTTCTCAAATCATCTTTAAATTCTTGAAGGACCTCGGCGGATTGGTCGGGCGGAAGATGAGAAAGTATCAAAGCGATAGTCTGCGGGTGTTCCTTAGACAGGAAACTTGCAAGCTGGGCTGGGTCAGATTTTTTTAATATATTAAATCCGCGAATTGTGGTCAGCACTCTGATTTTTTCTATGATTTCTTTTGCTCGTTCCGGTCCGTAGGATTTTTCCAATAGCAGTTGGGCATACTCCAAACCACCTTCCACCAAGTAATTTTGGGCGGACATCAACTGATAAAATTCTTCAATCACATCATCAACTATATCGGGGCTCAAATCTTTCAGGTTTGTTATTTCCACAGCAATTTGTTCAACTTCCTGAATTTCAAGTTCCTGAAAGACTTTTGCAGCAACTTCTACATCAAGCGACATTAGAAGGATGGCAGCTTTCTGTCTTCCGCTTAATTCTTTACTCGTTGTCTTCTTTATTTCAGTTTCAGTTTTTGCCATAAATACAATTTTATTTTATCGTGTAAATTATTTATTTATATTTTCGGGTTCCTGATTTATGAAGACTCTTACAAGTCTTGCAGCATCGTCAGGCTTAGTGAAGATATAATCTTGAATCTTGTTTCGAAGTTCCATTTTCATCATATTGTCTTCATCAAAATCAGTATCGTGAAGTCTTACTTTCTTTGATGAGCGAGTTACTAATGATTTGCTGTCATTAACCATGCTTGATTCGAGTACACTTGTTTCATCAAAAGATTTCATCTTGTTGTCACCGTCAAGAAGTAATTGTTCAGGCAGTTCAGAAGGTAGTAGCATAAGGTTGTTGTCGAGGCTTAAATCATCCATAAAATTATTGTTTTGATCTGTATCCAAGTCAGGAGTAATTTCGGCTTTTGACGGCAAATCAAGAGCAATGCGCACCCTTTCCTTGATAATTTTTGATTGCATGAAACGATACATTAGAATCATAGTAATCATAATGATAGTAACTAAAAGCATTAATTTCTGGTTGTACGGCTCTTCATACCATTCCAGTTTTGAGGCAATTTCGACCTCAATATCTTCCAAGTCTGTATCAAATTGAACATTGTTGACAGTAATTTGGTCATTTCTCTCAGGGTTATAGCCCACTGCATTTTTAATTATTTCAGTTAATTTTCTCATCTCCTCATCGGAGCGGGGTAGATATTCGACAGTTTTTTTACCTTCATTTTCCGAAATACGAGGAATACTGTTTATCACGGCTGCAACTGACATACGTTTTATATGTCCTACACTGTGGACAATTGATTCTACATTCTGGGATACTTCATAGTTTTGAATAGTATTTATTTGATTTCTGTCGTTGACAACCGCTAAGTAATAAAGCGAGTCAGTTGATTTTGAGGCTTCGCTCAATGTTTGCTCACTTCTAAGCACAGATTTATCGGGGTCATATTCTGTTTTGGTCTGTTCTATTCTTGTAAAATCAAGTTCAGCATTCAGCTTAATGTTGGAGTTACCGGAACCCAAGACGTTATCAAGCATGGATTGAACTTTGTTGCTAAGATATTCTTCAACCTTTCTTTGCTGGTCTAATTGTTGAGCTGTCAATCCGGATATTGAATTCATATCCGATTCCTGAGTAGAGAGTAACTTCCCTTTTTGGTCAATTACAGAAACATTGTTGGTAGTCATACCCTCAACACTGCTTGCTACTAAGGTCTGGATACCTTCGACAATTTTTTGGCTGACATTTCTACCTGATTTTAGATTTACAGTGATAGAAGCAGTAGGATTCTTACGGTCTTGTGTAAATACTGCTCTTTCAGGTATGACAATGTGTACTCTTGCCCGTCTGACTTCTTCGATTGAGGAAATAGTCTTGGCAAGTTCACCTTCTAATGCCCTCTTATAATTGAGCTTCTGTACAAACTCACTCATTCCGAGATTTGTATTGTCAAAAAGTTCATATCCCACGATACTGTTTTCGGGTAGTCCTTCAGATGCTAAGTTCAGTCTTGTATCGAGTACGATATCATTGTCAACTAATATTGACGAGCCATTATCACTGATTTGATAAGAAATATTTTTGGCTTTTAAATTCTCGACAATTTTTGCTGCGTCAGTGCTTTCCAATCCGCTAAACAGGACGGTTTTTTCTTTTGTGCCGACCACCGTCAGCATATAGAACAGAGCAGCAATTACAATGACCGGTACAATCCCGAGTACTATCTTTTGACTTGGACTTAATTTTCCTAAAAAATTTTTTACTTGATTCTGAACATTATTGTCAGCCATAATTTATCCGATTGGTTTTATTCACACAAAAAATTACTGCATTCTCGATACTTCACGATAGAGGTCGAGCCCCCTATTCCTCAGTTCAAGTAAAAGTTGAAAGGAAGTCCTTGCTTTATTGGCAGCAATCATAACATCGTGTAATTCGACATCCTCACCGCGAACGAATGCTTCAGACTTCTCTGATGCATCAATCTGTAACTTATTGACATCGGATACTACTTCCTTCAACGTGTCGGAAAAACTACCCTTAGTAGAGT
>JBAYPL010000059.1:0-12219 GCA_041677745.1 Kapaibacterium sp. (SeqCode) | reverse complement strand
TAATTGATTATATCGAAGTAAGATATGAAGTTTAGATTTTTACTGTAAGTATGCCTGTTTCGACATATTAAGTACTTTATTCCATAAAAAGAAAAGGTTTCCATGCCTCTTCCAATTTCCCCACATGTTGTTTCATGAACATTATGTGGTTTGGTTTCTTGGGTTTATTTAAAAGAGACATACCTGCTTCTTCAGGTGTTTTATTACCTTTTCGATTATTGCACCTCATACATGCGGTGGTCAAATTTTCCCAAGTATCGGACCCGCCTCGAGATTTAGGTAATACATGGTCAATCGTGAGCTCAACCGACTTGTTTCCGCAATACTGACAGCGTCCTGAATCTCTTTTAATAATATTTTTTCTTGTTAATTCAACAGATTTATACGGAATTTTGATATATGTCATCAACTTGATAATACTAGGACAAGGAAATTTGCAATTAACCGAACGTACAAATTTGTTGTTTCTGATTGATACGATTTCAGCTTTTGATAATACTAATAAAATGATGGCTTTTTTAATCGAACAAATACTCAGAGGCTCATAACTTTGATTTAATACAAGCACTTTACCGCTTAAGTTGTAATTTTCCTTGACCGGATAAGTAGCCGGCTCATTTTCAAATTTATCGTATTCGTATTCTTTTGACCTATATCCGAAAACTGCCTCCTAAATTATATATTTGATTAAGTCGTATGAAATACATTATTTATTTTACGAGTGATTATTATTTTGATTTCCGGATATTTATTTCTGATTTAGATAATTCAGAAAATCATGGTTTGAATATTGCAGTTATGCAAGATTTTCACTTCATAATTTATTCTGATATTTACGTCTATACTTGTTTTAGAAAATTGAAACAGTAATGAAGATTAGAAATCTGATATTATCATTAATAGCAATTGTTATCAGTTCGTTATCATTATGTTCATCACAGGCATTATACTCATTTAATGATGATTTGACAGATAATTCAGGCAACCGGCAAGAGAACTACATTGTAAATTTTGTAGGATATACAGCAAAGTATGCCGGTTCAATTTCAAATCATCTTGACCAAGCTTACCTAAAGCAATTACTTTTTGGTTTTTCTAATTCAGAAATATTGAATGATGAAATGTATGATACAAATAACATATATCTTGTCAAATATATTTTAAAATTATATTTAGAAGAGTCGAAAAAAGTAGAAATGCACAATGTCGCAAAAGAATTAAAGAATTTCGAAGTTCAGATTATTAGGATTGCTTAACCTTGAAAATTAATTTAAAAAAGATATCCTTCATCATAATATGGTCTTCGATAATTCTTAATGTCGTGATTTTCGGAATGAAGTATTATGCCGGTTTACAGGCAGATTCACTCGCAATGATAGCTGATGCATGGCATTCTCTGTCAGATTCGATTACTTCGGTTGTGGTTTTGCTGGGATATTGGTATGCCAATAAGCCCGCAGATTACGAGCACCCATTCGGACACGGTAGGGCTGAGCCTGTGGTAGCAATAATAGTAGCAACATTATTAGCGGTAGTTGGTTCAAATTTCATAATCGAAGCCTATGAAAGAATAGAGAATCATAAAATAGTTGAATATACAAATGAAGCTGTCATATTGTTTACAATTACAATATTTGTAAAAGAAATAATGGCTTCAGCCTCAATTATCGTCGGCAAGAAAACAGGTAGTGAAGCACTGATAGCTGACGGTTGGCATCATCGCTCAGATGCAATCTCGACAGTAATCATTGTTGTTGGAGCAGTATTCGGATCCGGTATTTGGTGGTTAGACAGTGCAATGACATTTCTGATAGCAATAATATTATTTTGGATTGCTTATAAAATTGTTCGATCTTCGGCAAATACACTATTAGGAGAGAACCCGAATCATCAATTGAAGGAAAAGATAATGAAGATAGCAAAGGAAGTAAATCCGGCTATCACCAGCGTCCATCATTTCAGATTGCATAATTACGGTGAACATAAAGAATTGAATATTGATATTCGATTACCGTCCGAAATGAGTGTTCTTGATGCTCATGTAATAGCTACTGCCGTTGAAAAGTCAATATATTTTCAGTTGAAAATCAAGACAACAGTACACATAGAACCCGGTATAAATTCGGCATATCTGAGGAATTCCAATTATTTTTAGCAAATTATTTCAAAATAATTCTGTTAATTCGCTAAAAATTGATATATTTGATATTTGTTTACGGTAATTTTTAGAATAATTAAGAATAATCAATACTCTGGTAGTCGGAGAAAATAAATGAACCTTAGAACCAAAGAAGCAGTCAATCGGCTGAATCAAATAAGACAAGAGAAGATTTACAGAGAACTCATGGATGGCGATACTACCATGACGTTTGATGATGCTATAGAAAATGAAATGGTACTGAACATGGGACCACAGCATCCTGCTACACACGGGGTATTGCGTGTACTTCTACGTTTAGACGGCGAGACCATAACACGATGTGTCCCTGAATTGGGATACTTGCACAGAGGTTATGAAAAGCTGGCAGAAAATGTAACGTTCCATGAATTTATACCGCATACAGACAGATTGGATTATCTTTCACCAATGTCTAATAATGTTGCTATAGCTTCTGCCATAGAAGATGCACTCGACCTTGAAATTCCCGAACGTGCGAAGTGGATTCGTACTCTTGTTGCAGAGATGGCAAGAGTCTCGTCTCATCTCATGGCTATGGGTGCTACCTGTATGGATGTAGGAGCTATGACAATATTGCTTTGGACATTCATGGAGCGTGAGAAACTTTATGATATTTTTGAATTGATTTGCGGAGCAAGATTTACTACAAGTTATACACGAATTGGTGGTGTGGCTAATGATATTGATGACCGTACAATACAAAAAATCAAAGATTGGACAGCCCAATTCCCTGCACAACTTGAGAGAGCTGAGAAACTTGTTCATCGTAATCGTATCTTTATCAACAGGGTCGCCGGTATTGGTGTGATTGATAGTAATAAGGCACTGCAGCTGGGTCTTACCGGTCCCTGTTTGCGAGGATCGGGTATAGCAAGAGACTTGAGGAGGGACATTCCCTACTTGATTTATGACCAACTTGATTTCAATGTTATTACTTATAACGAGGGCGATTGTTGGGCAAGATATATGGTCAGAATCCAGGAAATGAAAGAGAGTATCGGAATGATTAACCAAATCATTGACAAAATGCCCAAAGGACCGATTATTGCTAATGAACCAAAGAAGGTATTGCCAAGGAAGTCAGAAATTTATACAAGAATGGAAGAGCTTATCAATGATTTTATGCTCATTAACTTTGGAGCTGCTCCTGAGCCCGGTGAGACATATACTGCAATAGAATCTCCAAAGGGAGAACTTGGCTTCTTTATTGTTTCTGATGGTACAGGGCATCCTTGGAAAGTAAAAATTAAGAGCCCTTCTGCTTCTAATTTACAGGCTTTGCCATACTTGGTAGAAGGTTCTATGTTGTCGGACGTTGTTGCTTGTATCGGTTCTATTGACCCGGTCATGGGTGAAGCCGATAAATAATCTTTATTCCATTTTATTACTAACAGAGCTGTCTTGATTGGATTAAGACAGCTCTGTTAGCATTTGCGGCAGCATATAGTACATATATATTTAATTATAATACATCAATTAAACAAGTTGTTGATTCGTTTCTACTTTTTTTAGAAATCGGAAATGTTTAATATGAAAAACATAATACTAATCTTGTTATTAATAATGACATTCAATGTTTATTCAGAAGAGTACGAAAATGGGAAAATTGCAGTTAAATTCAATATAGAAAGCAGATTATCCGATAAATTAAGAAATGGACAAATTAGCCGCATAGATGAGTTCTTGCCAATTATCGGTGCGCATCATATTGAAAGTTATGTAGATGACCGACTTGTTGACAAACTGATGAACCGACAGCAAAATCTTTCTTTGGGGACAAAAATTTCCGGTCAAGGAATTGATAGAATTTTTATTATAAAATATGAAAGAAATATTGATCCGAAAATTGCTTCAATGAAACTATCGAAGAGCCCTTTGCTTGAATATGCTGAACCTATATATAAACGCTATATATTTCAAGATAGTATCCCGGATGATCCCTTAGTGTTTGAACAGTATTATTTAAGAACAACCGATGTATTTGACTCATGGAAGCATATAGACACAATTAATAAGAAGATTGTTTTATCTGTGGTTGATACAGGTGTAGATTACCTGCATGAAGATCTCGAAGGCACACTTTACATCAATTCGGGTGAAGACGGAATTGATGACGAAGGCAATGATAAACGTAATAATGGAATAGATGATGACAACAACGGATTTATTGATGACTGGATGGGATGGGACTATGGTGCCGATAATGATGGAGGTGAAGATAATGACCCCTTACCGGGACATGCACATGGAACACATGTAGCAGGAGTTATTGCAGGTATAAAAAATAACAGTGTCGGAATAGCCGGAATCGGTTTGAATGTGGCAATTTTACCTGTAAAAATCGGTTTTGATAATCCTCAGTCTAAAACTTTGATAAGATCTTATGACGGTATATTATACGCTGCTATGAATGGAGCTGATATCATTAATTGCTCTTGGGGTGGCGGTGGTTTTTCACTCGCTGAACAAGATATAATTAATCAAGCTGATGATTTAGGGTCATTAATTATTGCTGCTGCCGGCAACAATTGGGCACAAATGGCATTTTATCCTGCTTCTTATGAACGTGTTATTTCTGTGGCTGCAGTGGACTCAAATGACAGAAAAGCAGGTTTCTCAAATTCTCATTCTACTGTTGATGTGTCGGCTCCGGGAGTAGCTGTCATGTCGGCAATACCGGGCGATTCTTATGCTGCTTGGGACGGAACATCAATGGCTTCACCTATAGCTGCGGCAATTGCAAGTATGATTAAAATGAATCATCCGGAATATACAAATAGACAAATTGGTGAGCATTTAAAAGCTACATCCGATGATATTTCTCATATCAACGAAGATTATGACGGTCTAATCGGAGCAGGCAGAGTAAATGCCTATAAGGCTGTTACAACCGTCAATCCGGTTTCGATTTCCTTAATAAATTATTCGATTACAGAGGAAATTCCCGACGGGGTTATACAATCAGGCGAAACATTAGAAATTTCCATTGAATTATTCAATGCCCTTAATCCGTTATATGGTGTGAATGTATTTGCTAATTCCAATTCGGAATATCCGCCTGTGTTCTTTACGGATAGTATATACGCTGGTGATTTCGGTATGTTTGAAACAAAGATGCCGAGTTCTAAAATAAAATTCCGAACTCCCGATGAAGATATATTGAATTACATCTTGCCTATAACATTGACAATAATTGACGATGAGGGAAGGAAATTTACAAATACCGTTTCGATATTCCTAAATCCTACATGGCGAAACATGGATGAAAATGACATTACATTAACTTATTCGAGTCAAGGAAATATCGCTTATGACGATTTTCCAGATAATACACGAGGTGTGGGAATGCTTTACAAAAACAGTTCGAATTTACTGTTCGAGGGAGCATTGATGGTAGGATTTTCACATGAAAAGCTTGCAAATTCTGCTCGCGGCTCGTCAGGTTCGGCTAAGAACCGTGACTTTATAATATCACGCCCGATTACCGTTGCTAAGCCCGGTGATTATTCCGACATGGAGACTTATACCGAGTTTACTGCCAGACAAGACTCATTAGTTCCGGAAATCAGAGTACTTCAAACAGGATACCAATTTAAGGGATTCGATGCAGAAAAAATAAGTTATGTAGTATATGACATAATCAATGAATCAGATTCTTTTCAAGATTCGGTATGCGTCGCACTATATCTTGATTGGGACATCGGTCCGTCAGGTAGCAATAACCAAGCGACGTGGTTAAGCAGTAATGGATTCGGCTATCAAAAAAATACGAGTGATGAATCTTTTCCCATAGCGGGAGTGATGATGATATCTGAGCTCCCTCCTTCATTTTTCGCAATAGATAATGATGGAGAGAGTGAGGACAATCCGGGAGTTTACGACGGATTTACCAAAGAGGAGAAATGGATGATGATGAGTAAGGGTTTGTCTAAGTTACAATCATCAGTAACTGATGCTTCCATGGTAATTGGTGCCGGTCCTTTCTCTTTACGTGCAGGTGATACAATGCGGGTCGCATTTGCATTGTTTGCAGGGCACGATTTAGACCAACTTATCAATACCTCTCAAAAGGCATTTGTAGTAGGGAAAAAATTCAATCCCGATGGAAATTATGCATCCCGACCGAAGAATAATAGAATTGATATAGTTTACCCAAATCCGGCTTCATCAATTTTAACAGTTGAACTTGCAATTTCGGATATTAATTACGGTAAACTTGGTCTTTGGGATTCGGAAGGTAAATTTATCAAGCAAGTATATGAATATAATTCCCTCAACAGTGCTGAAATGTATCCGCGTTATCATAGAGTTATAATAAATCTTGATGAATATTCTCAAGGTCAATATTACTTGAAATTTCATACGGACAAAGGGGAATCGTTAGAAATAGTTAATATTGTAAGATGATTTTTTTTTGAAAACTGTTAATAATCAAAAACCAATATCGTTTATATTGTCTTTTATAAATAAATAGTAAAAAAAGGATTATCCAAAATGGATATCAAAGAAAATGACAAAAATGTCGGAAACTCAATCAAAGAGAGAAAATCGGCAGCAAACTTTATAAGAAATATTATAATTGAAGACAATAAGAGCGGCAAATGGGGTTCTCGTGTTCATACCAGATTTCCTCCCGAGCCAAACGGATATTTGCATATCGGACATGCCAAATCAATATGTTTAAACTTCGGCATGGCAAAGGAATTTGGAGGTCTGACCAATCTGAGGTTTGACGACACAAACCCTGTCAAAGAAGATACAGAGTTTGTTGAGTCAATCATGGAAGATGTAAAATGGTTGGGATTTGATTGGGAAGACAGATTGTATTATGCTTCAGATTATTTTGAGCAGTTGTATGAATTAGCGTGCCGTTTGATTGTCAAAGGTAAAGCATTTGTTTGTGAGTTGAGTCCCGAACTTATGAGGGAGTATCGTGGAACATTGAAATCACCAGGGAAAAATAGCCCGTATCGAGAACGTAGCATTGAAGAAAATCTCGAATTATTTAAGAAGATGAAAGCAGGTGAATACCCCGATGGTTCTAAAGTACTTCGAGCGAAAATTGATATGTCGCATCCTAACATAAATATGAGAGATCCGGTAATTTACAGGATTCGAAGAGCACATCACCATAGAACCGGAGACAAATGGTGCATTTATCCGATGTATGACATGACTCATTGTATTTCCGATTCAATTGAAAGGATTACACATTCCTTGTGTACATTGGAGTTTGAGAACAACAGACCCTTGTATGATTGGTTTCTTGACGAGTTGGAATTATACCATCCTCAACAAATTGAGTTTGCAAGACTCAATCTCAGTTATACTGTCTTGAGTAAAAGGAAACTACTACAACTTGTACAAGAAAAACATGTATCCGGATGGGATGACCCAAGGATGCCCACAATTTGCGGGTTAAGACGCAGAGGATATACTCCTGAATCTATTAGGAATTTTGCTGATATGATAGGTGTTGCCAAAAGTGAAAGTACAGTTGAATTTTCTCAGCTTGAATTTGCTGTCAGAGAGCATTTGAACAGGACTGCACAGCGTGTCATGTCAGTACTTAATCCGATTAAGGTAGTTATTACTAATTATCCAGAAGACAAAGTTGAAATGATGCCTGCCGTGAATAATCCCGAAGATGAATCTCAAGGAAGCAGGGATGTGCCTTTTTCACGGGAATTATTTATTGAAGCAGATGATTTTATGGAAAATCCTCCTAAAAAATTTTACCGCTTGTCTGTAGGTACCGAAGTTCGTCTTAGATATGCTTATATTATTAGATGCGATGAGCTTATTAAGAATGAAGACGGTTCAATAAATGAGTTGAGATGCACTTATTTCCCTGATACCAAGAGCGGAAGCACAGGCGAAATACGTAAGGTTAAATCAACTATTCACTGGGTATCTGCAAAGCATTGCATTGATGCCGAAGTTAGATTATATGAACAATTATTCCTTAAAGAGAATCCGAATGATGTACATGAAGACGAGACATTTCTTGATTATATCAATCCCAATTCACTGCAAATAATCAGTAATGCCAAAGTTGAACCATCTCTTGCCGGTTCATCAACAGGAGATAAATTTCAGTTTGAAAGAATCGGTTACTTCACTGTGGACAAAGACTCAGAAAAAGGAAAGCCGATATTCAACAGAACAGTTACATTAAAAGATACTTGGGCAAAAATTTCTCAACGCAACTCGTAATTTTGCCGGCAATATGTTGATTCAATGCTTCCCGGATACTGCTGTATCAAGATATTGATAAGCCGGATTTGAATCATTTCAATTTCCGGCTTGATTTTATTTTTTTTAAATATAAAATTGACCGTTATATACAAAGACCGATATGATTAATAATATCAGTGAAAATATTCCGGCAGCCAAACCCGAAAATTTATCCATGAGTTCATTTTGAAAGTTTTGATTTTTCAGGCAGGTTAACATTAAGAACATAGCAGGTATCAAGCATATACCTGACATCCCTTCAATTCGAAATGCTCCGACAGGGGAGGCATAAATCAAGTAGAATCCTGCGATTAAAAATACAGTCAACACTCCGATTAATACGGGAAAATACGATGAACTCGGATGTTCGGAACCATTAATATGCTTACTGAATACAGCAAATACGAGTAAGACAAAAAAGCTTATAAGTGTTATAATATAATCAAAAGTACCGGCAGTATCGCCATAAGATATAACTATGTCCGATAGATACTGTCCGCCCTGGCTCATGAGATTCATGATTATATAATACAGAGTTGTAAACGGTGCAGACATAGACACATCAAAAGCTTTGTCGCTGTCAATACTGAAAATTCCGAAATTATCGTTGGTTCCTATGATACCTGAATTTAATATTGTTCCTTGTGTAAAATACGGAAGTACAGCAATAATTAATAATGATACTAACAAAATCGGCTTGTATGATTTACTTTCAAATTTGTCATTCGGAATTAAAAGAGCGAGAAAAGGAATCAGGAAGTATGCACCTTTAACATATCTGTGAATGAATGCAATAACAATCACGAAAAGTAAATGTATAATTTTCATCTTCACATTTGTAAAAGCATATTTGAGAAAGACTGCTGTCAATAAAAATGAAAGAGCTATTGAGAACAAATCCGGATTCAAATAGGAACCACGAATAACTAAGCCCGGGAATAATGCCATTATGAGCATAACTTCTTTGTAAAAAGGTAAAAGCCTGACGGCAAAAAATATTATCAAAGAATAAAAAATCACCCCACCGATTCGGGAAGCCCATAATAAATAAACAGGATTATTGTTAAATGAATCAGTAATTAACATTCCGGCAAAATTAGGCAGAATAGGTATTAAAGTCAATGAACCATTTTCGAGCGGGTAAAATACCTTATCATTTTTATGCAGTTTCAATTCAGCGTAATCATCAATTCTTTGTTGTTCAATTTTTCCGTCCCCGTCAGAATATATTTTCCCTAAACCATCCTGAACACCAATTATTGAACGAGGTATCATAATACCGGAGTTGTCGGACTTAGAGCTTATAATTTCAGCACCGTCAGTCAATGCATAGCTGATGATAAAACTCCGGTTCTCGATTTGATTTTGAAAAGGAGGATTCAAAAAAGAAAATAATACGCCGAAGAGTAAAGATAAGATAATGAAAATATATTCTTCTTTAAATTTGAAATTATTGCCGTTTGCGTTCATTTTTACTTAAATTATTATTTTGAAATAACTTTGTTATCAGATGGATTTGCCGCAGTTCTTTGGGGAGCTGCATTGGCAGCGGTATTGGAATAATAATCAGCCGAGTCAACTCTTCCCGTCTTTCGATGAAATTCGGAAAGTGTGTTTAGGGTTTCGTAATCGTTTGGTCTGCCTGCATTAGCAATAGTCAGGTGGTAATGAGCAGCTTCAAATTTACTCTGGTGAAGGTACATTTTCCCGAGCTCACGATTTAAAACAAAATTATCAGGAATATATTTAATTTTAGAAGCAAAAAATAAGAATGCAGCGCTTGTGTCGCCGGCATTAACGAGCATAAGACCTTTATTGATAACAGCATCTGAGAGTAATCCCCGAGCCATTTTTCTGTATTTTTCATTATTTACGTCTCCCATAAGTTCAAGCGCCTTAGATTCATGATAAATCGTCGAATCCATGTTGTTTGATGAGAAATAATAATAACCGAGATACAGGTGGATTGCTGCATGGTCTCCGTAATAATCCAATAATGATGTCAAATGTTTACCTGCAGAATTCATTGCCTGTTTCTTTTGTTGAATATTTGACATATTCAATGCAGACTCCATGTCAGCAATCGGCTTTTCCCATGAATTTACAGGATAGGACAGCGGTAATAATAATATAATGATGATTACAGCTAAAATCACCGTGAATCTTAAAAGTACGGTTTTTTTACCGAATTCGGTATTCTTGCTGTTTGTTCCGTTCGGGGTTTTCACTTGTAAAACTCAGTATTTTTGAAAGTTATAATAAAGTATATAAAATTACATTGACAAAAAATTTAAAGTATATATTTTTTTTGACTTAAACAAGAAAAAATAATATTTAAGCATAGATTAAAACATCATTAAAATACTTGTATTGTTCACTGTAACAGAGAAGTTGAAGAAAAACGCGTTTACTTGGTCGAATTATGAATTTTTTTCATAAATTAATTGTTTATGAATTATAAATTCTATATATTTGAATAATAAACGAATTCAAAATAATGATTTGAGGTAATCATGAAGTCCTTGCTAATATTTGCCTTTATGTTGATTGTTGTGACAAATAATTTATTGTCAATTGACAGCAAGTCAGAAATCCCGATACCATTCAAAGAAAAAGTAAGCTTTCCTTCGATTTTAAGTGAAGAGCTGCCTGAAGACTTCCCTGAAATGCGAATTGAAACTGTTGACTCACCATTCCCGGGGTATATATTCATGGAATGTTTCAACGTGAATGGTTCCGAACCTAATTACATTATGATCACCGATGAACTCGGCAGTGTTGTGTATTACTCGAAGAAGGAGAATCAAGGAGCCGATTTTAAGATGCAACCTAACGGGAGATATTCTTATGCATCGAGGGTAAAGCTTGGAGACAAGTATCAAGCCGGACCACTGACGGTACAGAACATTATGGTTCAGCATAATATTATGGATTCAGAGTTCAATGTGATAGACACTATACAAATGCAGAACGAATATCTTGCTGATATGCATGAGTTTGTAATTCTTCCGAACGGTAATTATTTAATGTTGTCGTACGAAGGAGTGCCTGTGGATATGAGCAAGGTCATTCCGGGAGGTAACCCGAACGCAAAGGTAGTAGGAACAGTATTACAAGAAGTTGACAAAGATAATAAATGTGTTTTCCAATGGAAAAGTCTGGATTATATTCCGATACTTGCTACAAAAGATGACGTAAGAAAGCAAACTTTCGAACATGTTCACGGCAATTCAATGTTTTTAGACAAAGACGGTAATTTGATAGTATCATTTCCGACAAGTTTTGAAATCGTCAAAATTGATATGGTTACCGGTGAGTTGATATGGCGCTTCGGCGGAGATGAGAACGACTTTGAAATCAGCGGCGACAATCCGACAGACGCTCCCTACTATTTCAGAATGCAGCATGATGCACACAGGCTCGACAACGGTAATTTAATATTTTACGATAATGCTGTCATGAAAAAATCCGGGTGGAGTTCGAGAGCTGTAGAGTATGAATTTGACGAGGAAAACAGGAAGGCAAATTTAGTATGGGAATATAAGCACGATCCTCCGGTATCTGCTTATGCAATGGGATCTGTACAAAGGTTGGATAACGGAAACACTCTTATCAATTGGGGTTTGAATTTCACAGGTCTTCATAGGACAATGACTGAAGTTACTCATGACAAATCAATTACCTATGAACTTTCAATGCCTTCATTGACATTCAGTTATAGAGCTCAAAAGAATAATTTACCTCCTTGCGAGCCGGTTGCCGATATTGATAAGTTCGAGATGCTTCAGGGTAATACTTATGAC
>JBAYPL010000058.1:0-12223 GCA_041677745.1 Kapaibacterium sp. (SeqCode) | reverse complement strand
GAAACGGTATTCTGTAACCTGCTGTTTTAAATAAAAAGGCTGCTCAAATAATGGGCAGCCTTTTTTTTTCATGCAAACATATTGTTTTAACTGTTATTCTGTGCTTCCATAGCAGTCAATGCAATCATATCGAGAATTTGGTCAACTTCATCTCCTCTTTGAAGTATATTTATCGGTTTATTTAAGCCTAAAAGGATGGGACCGACAACTCCTGTTCCTCCGATTCTATGTAAAAGCTTGTAAGCAATATTGCCGGAACTCAGATTTGGGAATATCAATACGTTAGCCCCACCTTTCAGCTCACTGAACGGAAAAGTTCTTTCCAAGATTTCCGGAACTACTGCAGTATCAGCTTGCATTTCACCGTCAACCATCAAATCCGGTGCTTCTTTCTTAATAATTTTTAAAGCTTCTCTCAACTTATCGGGATTATCCCCATGTGATGAGCCGAAATTACTGTATGACAACAGAGCAACCCTTGGTTCGATATTCAAATGTTTAGCGTAATTTGCAGTTTGAATGGTTATGTCTGCAATCTCTTCACTCGTAGGATTGATATTCACTGTTGTATCAGCTAAGAAAAACATTTTATTCTTCGCTTTAATAATGTATAATCCGGAGGCAACTTTATATCTGGGGTCTCTGCCAATTACCTCTAAGGCTGGTCGCAGAGCATCCGGATAGTGCTGTGTTATTCCGTTAACCAAGCCGTCAGCATCCCCTAATCTAACCATTAGAGCACCGAAATATCTTCTCAAAACAGTAATCTTTTTGAGAGCTTCTGACATGATGACACCCTTTCTCTTACGCAGTTCATAATATTCATGGACATAATGCTCTGTCCTTTCGTCGCTTAGCGGATCAATTATCTGTATGCCGTTCAGGTCATAGCCATTTGATTTGGCTATTTCATGAATTTCTTCTTTATTTCCAAGTAAAATAGGCTCAGCAATCTTCATATCCTTTGAAAGAATTGCTGCTTTTATAATTTTTGGGTCATTACCTTCCGGAAGAACAATCTTTTTAAGGTTAATCTTCGCTTTCTGATATATGCTGTACATGAATTCATAAGATCTTCCCATCCTGATATCTAATTCAGCATGGTACTTATCGAAATCTTGAATCGGAGTTCGTGCCACACCTGTTTCCATAGCTGCTTTAGCTACAGCGGGGGCAACTCTGGTAAGCACTCTGGGATCAAAAGGTTTAGGTATGATATATTCTCTGCCGAAAGTCATTGTCGTTACATTGTAAACTCGCTTGACGCTTTCCGGCACCTCTTCTTTTGCAAGGGCAGCCAATGCATAGGATGCGGCTTTTTTCATCTCTTCATTAATAGCTGTAGCATGAACATCTAAAGCACCACGGAATATGAAAGGAAATCCCAAAACGTTATTTACTTGATTTGGATAGTCAGAGCGGCCGGTAGCCATTATAACATCCTTTCGAGTAGATACAGCAAGTTCATAAGTAATTTCAGGGTCTGGATTTGCCATGGCAAATACTATAGGATCTTTCTTCATCGTAAGCAACATTTCAGGTGTAACGCAATCGGCTTGGGACAAGCCGAAAAATACATCGGCGCCATCCATGGCATCGGCTAAGGTACGTTTTTCGGTTTCGACAGCAAATTGCTCCTTAAACTTATTCATGCCTGCAGTTCTGCCTTTATAAATTATTCCTTTGGAATCACACATCATGACATTGTCTTTATTGACACCAAGGCTTATATGATACTTAGCACATGCAATTCCCGAAGCACCTGCACCATTATAGACTACTTTGATTTCATCAAGTTTGCGACCGGTAATTTCACAGGCATTAAGAAGCGCTGCCCCGCTTATGATTGCCGTACCGTGCTGATCGTCATGGAATACAGGAATATCAAGTTTTTTCTTCAATGTTTCTTCAATTTCGAAACATTCCGGTCCCTTGATATCTTCCAAATTAATGCCGCCAAAGGTAGGTGAAATCAATTCTACTGTTCGTACTATTTCGTCAATGTTTTTCGAATCAACTTCAATATCAAAAACATCAATATCAGCAAAAATTTTAAATAACAAGCCTTTGCCTTCCATCACAGGTTTACCGCCTAATGCACCTAAATCACCCAATCCCAATACAGCAGTACCATTTGATATTACCGCAACAAGATTACCTTTTGCGGTATATTTAAATACGTCTTCGGGATTATTAAAGATTTCTCTGCATGGCTCTGCAACGCCGGGAGAATAGGCTAGTGATAAATCTCTTTGGGTTGCTGTGGGTTTAGTTGGTATGACTTCGATTTTACCCTTTCTTCCCATACTGTGGTATTCAAGAGCATCCTCACGATTGATTTTCATGTCTGACCTCATAAATCTTTGTTATAAATTGTTACAGATAACAATGCAACTTAATGATTTTTTATTTAATAATAAACATATATACAAATTTTATTTTATTATTTACTGATTTGTAATTCTTAATTTTGAAATTTCAAAGAACTGCCTTTTTCTTAGCTTGCTTGGTATATTCTTTTTAAACCCAGAGAATGAACTTACAAATAATTCTTCTTAAAATTCATATTGGCATTTATTTTGATTAATTTAGCACATTATTTTAATTTAAAGAAACTTATGATGATGGAAAGAAGAGATACACAGATTCGAAAAAGTCCTATAAAACTATTGATTGGCTGTATCGAAGACAAAGCAGAAGGATTCGATACTGTGGACGTTTGTTCTTTTACTAAAAATATGACCACAGGCTCGTTTCGATTGCCTTATCCTAACGACAGTGTTACATTCATTAAAATTTTAAATGGTTTATCTTATTTCCATTTGAATGAATTAGATAAATTTCTTATAGAAATTTCGAGAGTCTGCTCCGTCAATTCCACTATCGAATTGCATTTTGTAGATATTACCAATTTAATAAATCATTATGCAAAGGGTAAAATCAGCTTAGTATTTCTTAATGAGATGATATATGGCAGTAAGTCTCTTGTTGACAGGACCTATGTAATCCAAATGTTAAACAAACACGGTTTTGAAATAACAGGATTTGAATTTCTGGAAAAGAATTCTTGGGAGGATTATAATTGCATAATAAAAGCCACTTGTATAAATAAAGAATACGAAAATGAATTACAACTTAATCTTGAGTTTGATACATCTGTTGATGACAATTTTTCTGTTGCAGAACAATACGAGCAACCCGGTCTCATAAATCCAAAATCTGAAGAGACCGAATATCAGTATGAAACAGATTTATTGGAAGAAGTATTTTCTTACAATCCGAAAGATAATGAAATTATCAACACAAATGATTCGGATAATGATTTTGACGGGGACTTACTTCAAGATGTTCTGAATTTCATTCCTGATGAAATTCCATATCATGAGGATATTCCTAATACTCAAGATGAGTCTGACGAAGAAAAGATAACAAATTTATTCAAGGAATTGATAGAAAGCAGCATAGAAGAAAATCAGGATAATATAAATAAACAAACCGAGTACACTGAATCGAATAATCACAACACAATAGAACCGGCTCTTAATATTGTTTGGGAAGGCTCTCAATTTGTTTATAATCCTCCGGCTTTGGTAAACAGAGAGATTTGTACTGAAATCATAAAGACCGGAGCTGCTAATGTTACAATTATTCCATACGAAAGCGACGACCCGGATTTCAATAAAAGTGACGGTAGTATTGAACTTCTGAACAATGATATTAGACGAAAGAAAGAAGTAAATTCTGAAATCGCAGGATTGCCTTATGCATGGATAAGACATCAGTTCCCACCAAAGAAAGAATCACCCAAAGGTGCGAAGTGGATAATAATGCAAGGTTGGGAATTTACTTCATTACGAAAAGATATGTTTGAAATTTTGAAAAATGCAGATGAAGTTTGGACTCCTTCTTTCTTCAGCAGAAAGTCAATGGTTGACTCTGGTATTGACTTTAACAAAGTACAAGTAATCCCTAATGGTATTAATCCTAATATCTTCAAACCCGAAGGTGACAAATACAATTTAGACTCAGACAAATCATTGAAAATTCTTTATGTCGGAGCAACTATTCATCGGAAGGGTTTCGATGTGTTATTAAAAGCATATACTGAATGCTTCAACTCGTCAGATGATGTTTGCCTTGTGATAAAAGATACGGGAAACAATTCTTTTTATAAAGGTTTGACTTCAGAGAACGAAATTGAATCTGCAAAGTCACGCAATAACGCACCTGAAATAATATATATAAAAGAGAACCTCACAAATTCTCAAATGGCTTCATTATATAGAGCTTGTGATATATTGACGGCTCCATACAGAGCAGAATCATTCTGTTTGCCACTCCTTGAAGCTGCAGCCTGTGGTCTTACTGTAATAGCGTCAAAAGGTGGTCCTTCAGATGAATACCTTGATGAATCATTTGCAAAATTCATAAACACCGAACAAATTGATATCGGCGATCAGATTGACGGTTTTCCGCTTGTCGGAAGAGCTTACATGCTTGAACCGTCTCTCCAACATCTTAAAGATATTTTAGTTCATATATATAATAATCCGGGGGATATAATCAGTAAAGGTGCTATTGCATCAGCTTATGTCCGAAGTAAGTGGACATGGACTAAAAGTGCTGTCAAAGCATTGAGAAGATTAGACTTTCACTTTGGAACAAAAATGTCAATGAGAGCTGAAGAAAATTCCGTACAGACGCAGCTTGATTCCGACTTATTCGGACACGCTGAGAAATTGTATTCTAATGGTGAATTTAATGAAGCTGCGGAGCTTTACAAAAAAGTAATCGAGTCAATAATGATCGAAGAATACAAAATTCTTGCTTTACACAGACTTGCAATTATCTACATCAATCGAAGTAAATTGTCCGATGCATACGAATGCTTAAAATCAATCAAGCAAATAAATGCAAATCATCCCGACACAATTTATGCTGAAGCATTGATTAATCTTGCTGAGCAAAATATTACTGAAGCATTAGAAAAAATCAATATACTTCTCGATGATTGGAAGAATTTTAAGTTTATGAGTAGCTTAGGACATAACTTAGATGACCTTCTTGTTTTGACTGCAGATTTATTGCTTACTTTTGACGATGTTGAAGCTGCTCACAGCCTCTATACTACAGCTTTGAGTTTAAATAACGAGAATGAATATGCTTGCTATGGAGCTGCTTTGTGTTTTTACAAGTCAGAGCTGTACGAACATTCACAAAACATGCTTGAATGGGCAGTTAAGCTTAACCCGGATTTTGAAAAAGCAAAGCAATTATTATACGAAATATCAAGTTTAAATTAAAAAAATTTACCGATAGATTTGCTGAACTTGATGTATTCAAAATGACTACTAATCAACAGCATTAATAAAAATGAAATCAGGAGTATTCAAATCAATAAATACTCCTGTCTTTTTACCTTCCGCCGGCTACGGAAATTCTTAGGTCAAATCCTACCTGAGTGGTATGGAATCCCGGCTGAGCCGCTCCTTCCGTGAATGTGCCTTCATATCTTACAAAGAAGGAAGCAGTAAGTCTGCTGCTCAAAGAATATCTAGCGCGTGGTTCAATTATTATCTGTGTATTGCCATCAAGTGTTTCACCGTTTTCCTTATCGCCTGCGTATGTACTCGAAGGCAAGGTTATATCAAAAGTATGGCGTTTATTATGCTTGAAAGTGAATAAGAAGCTATATTCAAGGTCGTTTTGTAATTTCAAGCCAAACAGAGGAAACTCAAAGCCTTTCATTGTATAAGTAGCCTGAGCAGTTATTTCATTTGTTAATTGTGAGTTTACACTTGCTCTTGCCGCATTATTTATGTTATATGCTTTTGTGTTTGACCAGCGTAAAGTAGCAGTAACAACCCCGTCAAATTTCTCTTCATCGAAGGTAGCATTAACACCGATAAACGGCTGGAATCCGTATTGAACAGTCTGAGTAAGCACCGCCCTGCCGTTATCTGTTATCTGTGCATTTTCCTGATAAGTAGAAGTATATTGATGGTCTATTGACAATCTGTTAACATAATCCTTCCACAAAGCAAATTTTTCCAATCCTTCCCATCTTATAGACCAGTTAATTGAGGGTAAAAATTTACCGGCGGCTCCACTTGTTAAAGAAAACGCTTCCAATCCATCGTAAAATGAATTATTCAAAGCTTCCTGATATTGTTGATTTCTCTCTACATCATTTATCAGACCGGCAGCCCATCTGTCGTCAATAATTTGTTTCTCGGCTTCGTACAATCTAATCACATTTTCAATATTATTATTGAATACGTTTATACCGAATATCGTAGGGAATGTTAGAAAAGTTCGGTTAAAAGATTCAACAGAAATAATATTTGTAAAAGACGGATTACCAAATTCATCGGTAACTACAGTTTGATTCTTGTTGAAGCCAACCTCGGTTTTCCAGTTGAGGTCGAGTCTTGCACCTTCCCATAATGGTCTCGATGTTCTAATTTCAAGTGCCGAAGTTTGTCTGAAATTATCTTGTAATCTTGCATTAGGTGGTCTCAAACCGGGATAAGTATCAAATTTGAAAAACGGAAATCCTGATGCAGAGTTAATATTAAATCCTCCATGCGGATGTTCCACTAAGCCGAGTTGATAAGCCCAGCTTGGTCCTTGCGATAGATCGTTATCGGCAAAACCAAGTCCGTTAGCCCAAAAATTATGCATACCTGTTCCACCATACACACCCGGATTAGTAGAGCCATTTGTTTGATTAAATGTGAAGTCAACTTTCTCCCAATCGAATACAATTATCTTAAATATTTCAAGTGGCAGAATGAGACCTGTGTTTGATTTTGTAGTGTCAGGACGTTTATTGGACCTCAGACCTCCTGGAGTCTGACTCTGTTGAGGCATTCCAAACCATTCGTTACCAAGTGCCTTCATTCTGAAGCCTATACTGAATCTTATTGTATTTGCAAAACTTGCATTTTTTACAATGTCTTTAATCTCCGGATTAGATTGGAGTGGGTCCATCCAACTGTAATTTGTATTGAATACTCCTGTTATATCAAAGTATTTATTTATGCTGAATACACTTGGAAGTATAGGTCTTAAGTTTAAAGAAACACTATGAGTATGCAAGTAGTTTGTAACAAAGTTGATTAATTGGCCGTTCTTCATTATCATACTATTGAAAATTTCACTGCCTGTACGTTGACTTCCAAATTCATCAAATTCAAAATTAACAAGAGTACTCGATGTATTGACAGAATAATCTAAAACCGGATTGAGGAAACCGCCCTCAGCAAACTTCCAGTTAAATGAATATGTTCTCATGGCAGAGAAGTCACGTATGATAGGACTCGGAAAATCGAGGAAACGAGATTGCTCTGTCTGTCTGCGTCGGTTCATGGTTATGTTCGCATTGAACATTGAGGGTAGGAAATTTATTTTCAAGTCGCTGTATGCACCGAAAAATGGCACAGCGGCAAGCCATGTCAAGGGTTTTACAACCAGCAATTCGGGTATGTTCAAGCTGTATTGCATGGTTAATCGCCACTGCCAATTGAAACGTTCTTTGTAGATGGGGGTTCGTTCATAATCTTGGAAATAGGAATACCCGAGTGTTACCTTATTTATGGTCTCTGACACGAGCCAATGATTGACCGGAATACCGAATTTGAATCCGGTTATAGACCAACTGTCCGATATACGCATAGTTTGCGACCTCGTAATCACGTTATTTCTTGCCTCTTGCGCTTCTGCCTGCGACTTCCCTTCGGCTATTGCTCTATTGTATGCTGCTGTAGCAGCTTCATTTAAATTAATATCATTATTAGCAACAAATTCAGGAGTCTCAATTACTTCAGAGTGAGTGTATGAAATTGGTATCTTCATTTGATTAAAGCTCTTTGGTGCAAACTTCTCAAGATTTCCTGTCATGGTCACGTTCCAGTTGAGCGAATTCGACCTATCGCCGAAACGTTCTTCCAATTGATGGAAATTTGGCAATTTCCTTTGGAAATTAGCATGTATAGTCCCCAAGTCAGCCAATACGAGATTCATTGAGCCAATGCCCGACCAGTCGGCACTTTCCTCCGGACTTATGAGCCGAAGTTCATCAACCCACATCGTAGTGGAAAGTTCGTTCGGAAATCTTTCGTTAGGATTGGACACACCAATTCCAATAAATTGTACACGTGTCAGAATCGGATTACCTTTTATCACAAATGTTGCATGAGGGTCACCGGGCACAGGCTGTTCAAATCTATCATAAAGCATCAATGAATCACGCACCTGTTTCAAAGAAGACAATTGAATAAGGTCAATTTCCACGTCAGTCCAACCGCGAGTCAGAGGACGACGATATTCGTAATAGTTGGAAGAGTCAATTCCAAATCTTAAATAGGAATAAGCTTTTGGTACAGTACCGGGAATAATGACTTCAGGCATAGAGCCGTCACCATGAATGAAGAATTTCATCTTTTTGTAGAAGAATATGTCCATTGGTCTAAAGTAACGAACAGCCATTCTTTCCTCACCGTAACGTAAGTTTTTCACACTTACGGCTATTGATTGCTCGTTCATTCTGACATCTCTTGTTGGGTCGGGATTATTTAGAAGACGAGGCGCATTTACTCCCGGAGGCATCGAGTAATAATCCGGTGGTCCCGAATTTTCCCAAAGATTTACAAACGCTACCGACAGTACACTGTCTCTTTCATCAACATTAGGTTGAAGATTACTTACACGTTGCCATTGAGAACCTACTAATCTCCAATCTGCAATTGATGCATCAAGGTAACCGCCCTGAACCCTCACTCTTACATATTGAATATTTGAAAACAGAGGATTACCTACCACGGCGTCCGGTTTTCTGATAGGAATTCTATACATAAACCATCCGGCTTCCGGGTTACCACCTATAATCTGCGGATTACCTTCTGCTTCGAAATCGTATTGGGATAGATTGATTTCATAGGAAAAATATGAATTGTCTGTTGATATCTGCTGACCGTTGTTACGGTTTAATACTTCATTGTCGGGAAATTGTCCTGCTTCGGAAACTGTAGCATTACCTTCATAATTGTTATATCTGATGAAGTCCTCGGGTGTCCTTGCTTGGTCATCCTTCTGAAAATTAAAGGCGTAGTCGTCTCTTGCCGGGTCTTCCTCTTGATTGAGAGGGAAAGGGTAATTATTCCTTTCTTCTGCATTTGGAATTGCATCAATACCAACATCTTCGCCAGCATCAATGATACCGTTGACTCTCGGACTTGCTGCAGTGATACCGTCTTCGGTATCATTACTGCCGTTAGGAATTACATCCTCACTTATTTGCCCTAAGTCAATAAACATTCTTGTCTGTCCGGGATTACGTACGTTTACTTTTAACATTATCTCGAGATATTCAACATTTTCATTATCAAAATTTGTGTTAAATGTTGAAAGTAGTCGCATCATGCCACCCCATATTTTCGGCTTGATACTGTCTCTTTGAGGATACCTGTCATTTGGGTTGAAGAATCCTTCGTTATTTTCATCGAGATACTCAGGATTCTTATTATAGATACCCCTATAATCCGGATCGAAATTTATATGTATGGGATTAAGAAAATTTCGTCCCGCTTGATATGTTTCATTATTCGGATAAACTTCTCTGATAGGAATTCTAGGTATGAAATATTGATACCAGAACATTCTTGCTTTATATTTAAGAGCTGTTGTATCATCAGCCCAAAATTCATTGTTGACATCCACAGGAGGTGATGCATGAGACCATTGACTTGCGTTTAAGCCTAAGGGTATATATCTTTGAGCACCTTCAAAATCATCAATAAATACAACTGGTTCATTATTGTCGGAAGCAATTTCCGAATTTCTTTTATTCGGTGTCGGAAGAATCATAGCCCACTCCCCTTTCATTGTCAATGATGAAGGAGCTTTTGTGTCATAGAATGGCAAGTAATCCAATGCTTTAGTAAGCCAAGGTGCCTGCAAATCAAGAGTACCGTCAAGACCAAAAATTGAATTTGATAGCGGTTCTTCACCAAGCCTTACTCGGTCAATTATCGCTGCTTGGTCATAGTGCATGAAAGTAAAACCTAAATTTGCAAGAGTATTTCTACTCTTGTGCACTATGAAGTCACCCCTGATACCTGCTAAAGTTTTAGTTGCAATATTAAAAATATCTCTTTGCTCATACTCAACCTTCAGATTTGCGTTGGGCAAGGTAGCCCTTTGATTTCTCAAAGTAAGAGTACCTGCAAAATAGTCAATCACATAATCTTGATTTTCGATTAATTCCACACCATCCAAAGTCACTCTGACTGAACCTCTTGCAATATTAAATCCTCCGAGTTGTATTCTGTTTGAGGATCTGCCTGCTACTTCACCGGAAATGATAAATCTGTCACGAGCTGTATTGAGTCTTGCTATTTCATATGTTGTGTCATAAGGGGCGCTGAATGTATATTGATATGCTAATTCGGGATTTCCTATTTCCGCTCTTGAAAAGTATTTTACAAGTGCCGAATCAAAAGGTCTGACGTTCGGGAATGTTATTAAGCCTTCATTTGCATCAAAAAAGGGTGGCACAAGGTCAAACAAACCATCGGGTTGCGGTGCTCCGCTCGAATTATTTACCTGATCTACTTGAAAAATCGTTACAAGTTTGTCGGGAGCTCCTTCTATAACATCTGTAGAATCGTTGTTTTTATTAAGATACCAAATATTTATATTTGTTTCTTGAACATTAATGTTACGTGCATTAACATCGAAAATATTCTTCATCTGTCTGTCCCAAAGTGTCTTAAACCCGGGTTGAAGATTAGGTCTGTAAACGAGCTTTAATATAAGAGTATCCTTAGGTCCAGAGATTGATGCCAAGGTACCGAAACTATAATCATCTTCACGAGCTGAAGTCGGTCCTTCTATCCTGTATGCTACAGCATAATATCTGTCCGGTCTCAAGTTACGTATATGCAATGTTCCAAGATTTGGGTCATAACGGAATTTTGAACTGTCAAGCCTTGCAAAATTACCTCTTTCGGCAATACCTGCCTGTATTTTTGTTTCGAGTAAGGATTCGGGGTATTTTTCACCTCCCAATGCCTGTATCGGAGCCAAATCAGCAATTGCTATCGAGCGACCTGCAATAATTTCGCCCTCACGAATATCATTAGTAGATTCGTAAACTTCTATTTCTTTAATCCTAAACGGATCAGCCTCAGGCGGAATGACAGGATTTGAATTTTCAAAATATTTATTATAAATACTAAAATATGCTGTATCGAGGAAGAAGTGATTTCGAGCAAAGTCATATGCTCTGAGTGCAAAGTATTGCTTACTGTTTCCGCCCTGAACATCAACGAAACGACGCTCGCCTCTTCTTTGTGAGAACAAAGTTTTTAGGAAAAGAGGACCAAACTGAAAATCTGCTCTTACGCCGAATAATGTCTGACCGCCACGAATCAAGGTTGTTGGCAGTGGCAAATTTACGTTTCCAACTTCTACCAACTTAATTATATCATCATCATACCCTTCATAGCCAACCTTGAATGTGTTGTCCATATCAAATGTTCTTCTTGTATTCCAGTCGGTATTTAATCTTAGCTTATCACCGATTCTACCACTGACATTGACCCTTATATCCTGATGGAATATCGGGGCGGATTGTGTCTGTCCGAACTGCGAAACAGTACCCAAATTTTGTGAGTCCCATCTCCAACCTATCCTAAGATTAACTTCACCATTAACATTGATGGCAATTTCCGGCTTACCGAAAATGCTCATCACCGGATTCGGCGGTATCGGTATAGTCAGTCCTGTTGCCGAGCCAATCATTCTTGCCAAATCACCTTGTGACAATGCCATTGTAAGGTCATATCTGGTGAGAAGTGAATCCCATATCTTTTGTTGAATTTGCTTTTGTCTGATTTTCGTATATTCATCGAGCTGCATTACATAAGGTATTCCCACTTCGGTAGAGTCTATTCTCTCTACTGAAGTAAATTTCTCGACATTGTTGTCCATACTTCTTTTGACATTTAATCCGTCAGGTTCCATAAGTTGATTGACTTGAAACTTATGGTCATAGAAACCACTCCGCTGTACTTCCGGTTTTTTTAGATAACTTGGAGTTGCAAAATGTGTTTTTGATACACTGTCCTGCAAAAACACCTGTTGTTCAAGTAATTCATACTCGGATTGCAGGTACATAGGCAGAATAAAATTGAAATTATATAGGAACCAATAAGGCAGG
>JBAYPL010000057.1:0-12358 GCA_041677745.1 Kapaibacterium sp. (SeqCode) | reverse complement strand
GCTGCATACAATAATGTCAACTTTGCTTGAAGATATAATGTTTAAAGCACCGGACGATATTGATTCGAACAATATCACTATAAACGACGACAAGGTAAGAGATGTACTCAAAGATATAGTCAAAAACACAGATTTGAGTAAATATATTCTATAATTTAAAAACTGTTTATCAGTAGCTTTGTCTTTTTTCAAAAAAAAAAGTCCCCGAAAGATAATTCTCGGGGACTTTTTTACTTTAAATGATCAATTGATTTCCCAGAAATCGGAACCTTTCAATAACTTATTTAAATCAGGTTCACCTTTGGTCGCGATTTCATTTTCAATCTGCCAAGTAACCTTCTCATCATAAGTAGGTCTTTCGATTGCTTGAATAACACCCATAGGTCTTGGTAATCCCGGTTCAAAACTCATATGAGCCAATAACAAAGCCAATGCTGAATCTTTCTCGTCATGCAGAGTCACATCATTGATTGAGTTATCTCCTTCGTCAATATTGATTACTACCGGCTTGTAACCATCAAATTTGATACCTTTATTTCTCTTCTCACCGAAAATCAATGGTTTTTGATGTTCCAGAAAAACCGTAGTATCAAACTTAGATTCTCGTCTTGTATATTCCTCGAAGGCACCATCATTGAAAATCACACAATTGGTATAAACCTCAACAAGTGCTAAACCTTTGTGTTTTGCTGCTCTGTCGAATAAATATTTAAGCTGTCCCGGATCTTTGTCGTATCCTCTTGCAACAAACGAAGCACCTGATCCTAAGGCAAGAGAAGCCGGATTAAAAGGTTCATCCAGCAATCCGAGAGGTGATGATTTGGTCTTCTGACCAACTCTTGATAGAGGCGAAGCTTGACCTTTGGTTAGACTGTAAATTTCGTTATTGAACATTATTACATTCAGATCAACATTTCTACGACAGGCGTGGATAAGATGATTGCCGCCAATACTCATGCAGTCACCATCACCTGTTGCAACCCAAACCGATAAATCGGGTCGTGCAACTTTCAATCCTGAAGCAATAGCCAAAGCTCTTCCATGAATTCCGTGGAATCCATATACATCCATATAATACGGGAAACGGCTTGAACATCCAATTCCTGAAATGAAGGCAATTTTTTCCTTTGGAATACCCAAGTCCGGCATAATTCTTTGAACTTGAGCAAGTATCGAAAAACCACCGCAGCCTGCACACCAACGCACGTCAATGTCGGCTTTGAAATCCTTCGGAGTGTATGTTGGAACTTCGAGGTATTTTTTATTTATTAAATTATCTACGAATGAAGTCATTTCTAATTCTCCCTGGCTGAAAGTAATTCTTCTATTTTAATTTCAATTTCTTTGGCAGTGAAAGTGCTGCCTTGAATCTTGTTGTAACCGATAATCGGCTTCAGGAACTTAGCTTGTAGCATGGTTTTTAATTGACCAAGGTTCATTTCCGGAAGTAGTATTGTATCGAATTTTTCCATAATTTCGCCTATATTACGCGGCAATGGATTAATGTATCTTAAACTAACGTGAGATACCTGTCTGCCTTTTGCTCGCAATGATGCCAAAGCATTCTTAATAGCACCATGAGTACTTCCCCAGCTGATAACGAGTATTTCACCGGATTCCGGACCGTCAATTTCAGCAAGAGGTATATCATTAGCGATTCGAGCAACTTTTTCGGCTCTTATCTCGCACATACGCTGATGATTCATAGCATCATGGCTGACCAATCCTGAGCCGTTTTCTTTTTCTAAGCCGCCTATTCTGTGCTCTAATCCCGGAGTACCCGGGATAGCCCACATTCTGGCAAGTGTTTCGGGGTCACGCTTATAGGGCTGATAGGTTTCAGGATCACTGGCAAAATTTACTTCGATCGGAGGAATATTATTCACATCAGGAATTTTCCATGCTTCCGTGCCCTGAGCTAAGTATCCGTCTGTAAGAAGAATCACCGGAGTCATATATTTTAGAGCTATCCTTGCAGCTTCAATTGTCATATCAAAGCAGTCTGTGGAGCTTACTGCACAAAGTACCGGCATAGGTGCTTCGCCGTGTCTTCCCCACATTGCCATGTAAAGGTCTGATTGCTCGGGTTTAGTCGGTAAGCCGGTGCTTGGTCCAGCTCTTTGGACATCAACAATGACTAATGGTATTTCGAGCATTACAGCGAGTCCCATAGCTTCAACTTTTAATGATAAACCCGGTCCACTCGTTGAAGTAGTTGCAAGGGCACCACCATAAGCAGCTCCTATTGCAGAAGTAATTCCGCCAATTTCATCTTCCATTTGCATATGTTTCACACGATACTGTTTATAGCCTGAAAGATGATGAAGAATTTCAGTAGCAGGAGTTATGGGATATGAGCCAAGAAACAAAGGTAGTCCGGCTCTATTGGCTGCTGTTACAAGTCCCAAGGCTACTGCTTCATTACCGGTTATATTTCTGTAAGTACCTTTTTCTAATTTGGCCGGTTTGATATTATATCTAACCATCATGTCCTGATTGATGGCAGCAAATTCATATCCGGCTTTAAGCACTTTCAAGTTTGCTTCAAGAACTTCCGGCTTCTTGCCGAATTTCTTCTTCAACCAACTTTCTGTAGGTTCAAGTGGTCTGTCAAAAAGCCAATATGCTAATCCGAGAGCATATAAGTTTTTAGTTCTGTCTATAACTTTTGAAGGTAATCCGGAGTCTTCGAGAATTTGTCTTACTGACTCATTGATGTCATAAGCAAAGACCTGATAATCTTTCAAGCTTCCGTCATCGAGCGGATTGGTTTCACATTTTGCAAGTTTTAAATTTTTATCTTTAAAACCGGCTTTATTGGCGATTATTAATCCGTGTTTACGAACATGTTTCAAATTTACTTTCAATGATGAAGCATTCATTGCAACAAGAACGTCAATCTCATCGCCGGGAGTATTGGTTTCCTTGGAGCCAAAGTGTACCTGATAAGCACTTACACCGTAAAGAGTTCCTTCCGGAGCTCTGATTTCGGAAGGATAATCCGGGAATGTATTTACTTCGTTACCGAAACCGGCAGATGTATCGGAAAATTGAGTACCGGTAAGTTGCATTCCGTCGCCGGAATCACCCGCAAATCTGATAGTTGCGGATTCTAATTCTATGAATTGTTTGTCCATGATAATCTTTTAAATTAAACCGAAAAAGATTTATTTAATGTATATTTCAATAATCTAAAATATCTAATTATATTCATATTTCCAAATATAAAACTACATTTAAATGCTTAAAAAGCAAATCATACTTATCACGGTTTCTTGATTAGGCCGGGAAAAGGATGATTTGCTTTTGACAGCACATATATACCAATAAACTTTGCTCTCAAACAAACTTTTGTTTGATTAATATATTATAGAGTTCTTTGACAATCTCAATAATTCAGCACATAATTATTCAAAGCCTTCATATATTGAGCTCGTTCATACGAGCTTGGGTCAGCAACATTCATCTGGCTCATACTGCCTTGAAGCTGAAGAACCGATTCATATTCATGTTCAGTCATCCACTCAATTAATTCATCCTGTATGTCCTTGACATAATCCACACCGTAACGCAAGAGAGTTGAACAAAGCATGGTTACATTGGCACCTACAAGAAGCATTTTAACGACATCTTCACCATAATGAATGCCAGAAGTAGCTGCCAGATCTGCGAATATTCTGCCTTTCAGTATTGCAATCCAACGCATAGGAAGTCTCAAATCCGTAGGATTACTCAATATTACATGAGGCTCGACTTCTAGCTCATCGAGATTAATATCCGGCTGATAAAATCTATTAAACAGTACCAGTGAATCGGCACCTACTTCGTCAAATTTTTTCGCCATATATGCAAAATTTGTAAAAAATGGGCTGAGTTTTAAAGCAACCGGTATAGAGACGGCATTTTTTACTGATTTAAGAATTTCCAAATATTCCTGTTCCAACTTTTCTGAACTTACATCCATGGAAGTAGGAATATTGTAGATATTCAATTCAATTCCGTCGGCACCGGCTTGCTGCATCTGTTTAGCAAATTCAGTCCAACCACCGATAGTTTTACCGTTAATACTGGCTATTACGGGTATTTCTACGCTTTCTTTAGCAGCACGAATTAATTCAAGATATTGTTCGGGACCAAGATTAAATTCTTCGAATTGAGGAAAGTAACTCAATGACTCAGCAAAAGAATCCGTACCAACAGTTGTCATATAGTGCAATTCCTTCTGTTCATGCTCTATTTGTTCTTCAAAAATAGAATACAATACCATCGCTGCGGCACCTGAATCTTCAATTCTTTTAATGCCGTCAAGATTCTTCGACAGAGGGCTTGCGGATACGACCAAAGGAGACTTAAGAGTCATACCCATGTATTTAGTTGTCAAATCCATTGTAAATCTCCATTTATAATTTTTATTTACTTTTCATGTATATTAACTTGAATAAATCGGGCAGAACAAAATTGTCTGCCCGATGACAATTTAAATTATGCTTCGCCGGCAACTTCATTTTTCTCTTCACTGCGTTCAGACAAGTATTTGTAACGTTTGAATCTTTCATTGACCAATTCTTGACTTCGTCTAAACAATGTATCGGCTACTTTCGGATTGCTTTTCATGAGCATTTGGAATCTTCCTTCCGTTGATAGGTACTCTCTGACCGGAATCTTCGGTTCGCGTGAATCGAGTGACAGCGGATTTTTACCTGCTTTTACATTTTCAGGATTAAATCTATAGAGGAGCCATTGACCAGTATCAACAGCAAGTTTCTGACGACTAAACGGACGGCTCATATCAATACCGTGAGCGATACAATGGCTGTATGCTATTATTATTGAAGGTCCGTCATAGGCTTCTGCTTCGAGGAATGTCTTGAGTGTATGGTCGTCTTTAGCACCCATTGCTACAGATGCAACATAGACATTTCCATAGCTCATCGCCATCATGCCGAGGTCTTTTTTACCGGTAGTCTTACCGCCGGCTGAGAACTTAGCTACAGCACTCATCGGAGTAGCCTTTGATGTCTGTCCGCCGGTATTAGAGTAAACTTCTGTGTCAAGTATGAGTATATTCACATTTTTTCCGGTAGATATTACGTGGTCCAATCCGCCGTAACCAATATCATACGCCCAGCCGTCGCCACCGATAATCCAAACGCTCTTCTTGACAAGATAATCGGCAACAGCATTTAATCTTTTGGCTTCCGGGCTGTCACTGCCGGCAATTATTTCCTTGACCTTTTCAACTCTTTCTCGCTGTGCTGCGATACCTGTTTCGTCTTTCTGGTCAGCATTTATGATAGCATTAGTGAGTTCATCTCCTAATAATTCTCTGAAATGATTAACAAGATGAATTGCAACCTCTTCCTGCTTGTCAATTGCTAACTTATAACCTAAACCAAACTCGGCATTATCTTCAAAAAGTGAGTTAGACCATGCCGGTCCGCGTCCCTTGGAATCTTTTGCCCAAGGTGTGGTAGGAAGATTACCTCCGTAGATGGAAGAACAGCCGGTAGCATTTGCAACAACAGCTCTGTCTCCAAAGAGTTGCGAAACCAACTTGATATACGGAGTTTCACCACAGCCTGCACAAGCTCCTGAGAATTCAAATAATGGTCTTTGTAATTGTTGTAATCGTATTTGATTTACATTGATTTTTGTTCTGTCCATATCAGGAATTTCAAGGAAGAAGTCCCAATTGACTGCTTCTTTATCTCGAAGTGGCATCTGTGGCTCCATGTTGATAGCCTTCAGGCTGACATTCGATTTATTCTTAGCCGGACATACTTCGACACAAGCCCCACAACCTGTACAATCTTCAGGTGCAACCTGTATGGTATATTTAAGACTTTCTTGTTTCCAACCTTTGTCCTTAGCTTCGGTAAATTTGAATGTTTCAGGTGCGTTTGCAAGATGTTTTTCATCATAAACCTTAATCCTGATTGTTGCATGAGGGCAGACAATTGCACATTTTCCACATTGGGTACATGTCTCAGGATCCCATACCGGAATGCTGAGTGCTATGTTTCGTTTTTCCCATCTTGCAGTATCTGTTGGCCAAGTACCATCCACAGGGAAAGCACTTACAGGAAGATTGTCGCCGTGTCCTGCAATTATCTGACCGGTTACCTTTTGGACAAAATCCGGAGCTTGAGCCGGTACAGGAGCATGTATTTCAAATGTAGAGCTGATAGTATCCGGAATCTTTATTTCATGCAGATTCTCAAGAGTATTGTCAACGGCTTTGATATTCATGGCAACAATTGCTTCGCCCTTTCTGCCGTAGGTCTTTCGTACAGATTCTTTAATGGCAGCGATGGCTTCTTCCCTCGGCAGAACACCGGAGATTGCGAAGAAACAAACCTGCATTACAGTATTGATTCTGCGTCCCATCCCGCTTGCTTCAGCTACACTTTGAGCATCAATTGCATAAACTTTTATTTTCTTTTCAATAATGAGCTTTTGTTGTGATTTCGGTAAACTGTTCCAAACTTCATTGGTAGCTAATGGAGAATTTATAAGGAATACACCTCCATCAACAAGATTATTAACTAAATCGAATTTTTCGAGAAATACTGTTTGATGAACACCAAGGAAATTTGCTTTTTTAATTAAATAAGGAGAACGAATTATTTCCGGTCCGAATCTCAAATGAGAAACTGTGAGGGCACCGGCTTTCTTAGAGTCATATACGAAATAACCTTGAGCGTAATTGTTTGTGTTTTCACCAATAATTTTAATAGAATTTTTATTGGCACCGACGGTACCGTCTGAGCCTAATCCGTAGAACAATGCACGAATTACTTTATCACTTTCAATATTGAATGAATCATCAAAATCCAAACTAGTGAAATTGACGTCATCATGGATACCGATAGTAAAGTGATGTTTAGGTTTATCTAATTTAAGATTATCGAAAACTGCTTTAACCATAGCCGGAGTAAATTCCTTAGAAGATAATCCGTATCTGCCGCCTACAATCTTAGGCATTGATTTTAAGTTTCCGTAGTCGTTTTGTAAACCTTCAAAAATTGTATTGACAACATCAAGGTATAAGGGTTCACCACTTGCACCCGGTTCTTTGGTTCTGTCAAGAACTGCAATGCTTTTCACGGTACCGGGGATAGCTTCCATAAATTTCTTAATGTCGAAAGGTCTAAATAATCTGACTTTTAAAACTCCTGTTTTTTCACCGATATCATTAAGATATGACGATGTTTCTTGGGCAGTTTCGCATCCTGAAGCCATAATGACAATCATTCTTTCTGCGTCCGGAGCTCCGACATATTCGTAAATTTTATATTGTCGTCCGGTAAGTGCAGCAAATTTATCCATTTGCTTTTGTACTATATCGGGACATTGCTCATAAAATTTATTCATTGTTTCACGATTCTGAAAGAAAACGTCCGGATTTTGTGCTGTACCTCTCATCACAGGACGGTCAGGAGATAGTGAACGATTTCTGTGTGCGATGACCAAATCTTCATCAATCATTTGTCGCATCACTTCATCGGGTATCACTTCAATCTTAGATACTTCGTGTGAAGTTCTGAATCCGTCGAAAAAGTGTAGCATAGGAATTCTTGATTCGAGAGTTGATGCTTGTGAAATTAGTGCAAAATCCATTACTTCTTGAACAGATGCAGCACCCAGAAATGCAAAACCTGTGCCTCTGGCTGCCATAATATCGCTATGATCGCCAAATATTGATAATGCGTGAGCTGCAAGTGAGCGTGCTGTTATATTAAATACTGTCGGTGTCAGCTCACCGGCTATTTTGAACATGTTCGGAATTTTAAGCAGAAGTCCTTGTGAAGCTGTAAATGTAGTTGTCAATGCTCCTGCTTGAAGTGATCCGTGTACAGCACCTGCTGCACCGCCTTCACTCTGCATTTCGCATACTGTCGGAATATTACCCCATATATTTTTGTATCCTTTAGACGCCCATTCGTCTGCCCATTCGCCCATATTTGATGAAGGGGTTATAGGATATATAGCGCATACTTCGTTGACCCTGTACATTACATAAGCGGCTGCCTCGTTGCCGTCTATTGTTATATAAGTTCTTTCAGTCATACTTTTACCCCAAGACTTTTATAATGAATATATTTAGTACTCAATAAATTTTTACAAATCGTAAGTTATTACAATTCTAAAATAAGCAATTTTATTATAAAATAAAAATGAAATGATATTTTAAGTCATTAAAAATCATTAAGTTGGATAGGTTAATCAAATTATTTCTTTAGTCTTGATTAATTCTTTGTCATTTCTTTTACTAAGAATTAACTGTTGAATATTTGTGATGAATTCATTGAATATTGTTTTGTGTTTAAAATGGTATTCTCACTTTGTATTCTATTGATTTAGAGGATACACTTATCAGAAAATCTGCTATATTGTTAACAAGCCTTTTCCAAATTTTCTCATCAACATATCCTTGTTCCATCTTGGGTGCAGGGTCATGATAACTTGTCAAATATATTTTATCTTTCTTTACACCGAATTCAAGAGAATTGATGTGCAAATCAAGTAGTTTACTGACTTTTACTGATTGAGTCTTTATTGTCTCGATTGTTTTAACATCCGGTTCATATTTTGATTTCCCGAATCTTAGATGTAGAGGTTTCAATGGATTGTAATCAAGTAATTCGAATTTGGGTTCATCGCCAATAATAACAAATACTTTGTAGTATTCTTCAAAATCAATGTTTTCAATCAGCAGCACAGAAGTTTTTCCCATCAGGTCGTAAGCAGAGAAAAACTCTGCAGGATTATAAACTTTGTATGCTTGAATATAATTATAACTGATGTTAGTCTTCAATAATGCCGGAAATCCGACAAAGTCAAAGATTTCCTGCCAATTAAGTGGATAACTGAGATTTTTGAAAGATTCGGAGCTTGTGTTATCAGGATGCTCTTTGCTTGGGAGAAGTACCATTTTAGGAACATTTATGCCCGACTGCAAGACTGCACGGTTATAAATAAAAGAGCTTTCATCATGGCAAACAAAGGGATTGTTTATCACACTTACACCGTTTATTAAGGATTGCTTAAGATAATTTCTATAGAAAGGAATCTTATGTGAAATCCTATCATATATGACGGCATAATCACTATAGTCGGTTGGCTTTACTGCATTCAAGGTTATTGTATCTGCAGTTATTCTTCTTGATGAATTGTTAATGCTTTTTATAATTTGTGCCGGCAGTGATTTTTCTGAACCGTACATTAATCCAATTTTCATAATTTCACCCCAAATATTCAAAGAAAAAAATACAAATATTTAAAAATACTTAATATATATTCAGGTTTACACCGGTGAAATAAATGTTAAATCAGGGTTTCCTGATTATTTTCCTTACTGTTTTCTTGGCATTTTCTTCATGTTCAGGTTTAATATATGACCAGACAATGGCAGCTGCTGACACGAACGCTGTTAAATCATCACTGAATCCAATTATAGGCATTATGTCGGGAATACTGTCCAACGGGATAATAAAATATCCTAATGCTCCCAGAATAATTGATTTAGCCCATGTTGGGGTATCCTTGTCACGCATGGAATACCACAGAGTAACAGCCTTCGTCAAAAATCCTGCACTCAGGCTACCTGCGAAAAATGTCAGCTTTTTATGAAATGACTTTTCGCTGTAATTTTTAGAATATCTAACTGATTTCTGTGTCATAATATAATGTTTTAAAAATTTCCGACAACACTCGCAGCAGCAACAGTTCCTGCAACCGAAGAAGAAATAATGGCAGTTACTTCTGCATTGATATCGGCTACTGCCTTACCGATTTTTTCATTTGATATAAAATCATTAATAATATTAAATGCTTGCTTCCTCTCATCCTTCAGGAATAATTCATCAATTAAATTAGATGCTTTTATCAAACTGAGCAATGCAAGCATCCTGTCGTCCGGTTCTTGATTTTCAAGGACTATACTTCTAACAAGAATTCTTGTATGCACTTCAGGCAATGGATCTTTTGTAGGATATCTGTCAATGGGAATTATCCATAAAATTCGCTTTTCCTCTCTTTTCAGTACCCCTTTTCTGACCAATCCGTCAATAAGTCTGTCTATCAGGTCATCTATTGAGCCGTTTATTGTCCGTATCCAATACTTGGGCTCCTCTTTCTCGATTTTGATTTTGATTAAATTCATAACCTCATCGAGTATTTCATCTCCGGTGGAACTTTCATCTATAATATTTACTACAGATTCAGATAATTCTATCTTGTTTCTTAAGTGAAGTTCGAGAAGTAATGCTCCGGCTATACCATAAGGCAGTGCCGTTGATACGGAAAGTATAATTTCGCCGGATTCATCATCCAAGCCGAGTAGCAATAATTCTTCAGCTAACGTTAGTTCCATTTCATACACCATTTTACAATTATAATATATTTAAATATAAGATTTTTTTTTGAAACTTATAGATTTTATTTTATTTCAATGGCGGATTAATTGAAATTTATTGCATGATAATCATCAAAATTATTTAATGCTGTATTTCTTATTAAATTCAATATTTCTCGGATTGCTTTTATAAAAATATCCGTCCGAGAAAGCCTTTAATACAGTTTTATATTCTGAAAGCTTGGAAGCTCGTATCAACCAAGAAATCAAATATCCGAAAGGTCTGATTATTCTTACATAAAGAGGGGCATTTAGTACATCAAGTGCTATTTGGTTTCGCACTACGTAATAGGATTTCCAGTCAAATTTATAATCAACGGGTACTGGAAGCAATCTGTTTGATATTGCAGAACTAATAATGAAACATCTGTATCCCGATGCTACTGCTCTCGAAAAATAGTCTGTATCATCACCATAAATAAAAAAGTTAAATTCAGGTAAACCTATGCGTTTAATCAACGACTTATGAAATAATGGTCCTTCAAAAGTAATTCCTTGAGCTTCAATTTGCTTGACTGTCGGTATTTCTTTGTCAATTATTTTTGCCCAAACACTTTTAAAAGGATTTTTGTAATTTAATAACAATGTGTCTCCTTGGTTAACATAACCATCAGGGTTGATTCGCAGAGGTACATGAATCCTATCTTGACTCAAATCTTTACACAGATTTTCAAGGCAATTTATTGCCGGTATGACATCATCATCCATCAACCATATCCATTCCGAACCACTCTCATAACAATATTTCGCCGCAGTAAATTGTCCGCCGGAACTTCCGTAATTACCTTGTGTTATGACTTCTATGTCCGGATTTTGTCGAAGATAATCGGCTGTACCGTCAGTTGAAGAATTATTGATGACTACAATCCTATCGGGTACTCTGCTTTGACTTTTTAATGCAGATATTAATTGTTTCAAATAATCCAATCTGTTGTATGTTACAATTGCGGCAGTGATGTTCATACGGGTTTACTACAAATAGTTTGACAAAAATTTTATTAATGTGTCAGAATCTTTTTCCCAATGATACTTGTCAGTAAACGCCTTGCCGGCATTAAATGACATTTGATTATAATTACAGGAAGAAATCTTATCAAATAATTGCATGCACGCTCCGGGCTCAGAAAAATCAGCTATTATTCCGGCTGATGTTTCGCCGATAATTCTACTGAGCGGTTTAACTTGAGATACGATAACCGGCTTAGAAAAAGCAAAATAGTCGAATATCTTATTATGAATTGTATATTCGTTGAAGTCGTTTATTTGATACGGAAGAACACCATAGTCGCAATTTGCTAATATTTTCGGCAGTTCTACATAGTCGTAAGTACCTTTGAAAATGACATTTCTCGGTTCACCGTGAGACTTATGTATTTCTATGAGTTCATCATAAGATTCACCGCTACCCGCAATGATGAATCTGAACCTATTCTCATGCTCTTTGACTCTTAGAAGAGCCTCAAGAAATACATTAATTTTTTTTTCATCTGTCAGGTATCCGTGATGACAGAAAGTAATTACATCATCGTCCGGTAATTTCCTTGATTGAGGATTATTACGTATATTTTTTCCGAATTCACGGGAAACTGTATTATGTACAACAGAAATCTTGTCTTCGGGATAATTATATAATGATGTAAGTCTTTCGATTTGCTCGGAGCAAACAAGCAATATACCGGACATGCGGGGAACAACAATCTTCTCGGTGATTTCAGCTATTCGCAATTTATGATATATCAGTCGGTTAAATAAACCGTAACGGTATTTTTTCCAAAGCAACATTAGAGCAGGATAATTCTCAGCCATATCAAGTATGACCGGAATATTCATTTTTTTTGCTGTAGCGGCGGCTTGAGTACCAAGCATAATTTCTCTGACAATAATAATGTCAGGCTTGATTTCAGTAGTAGCATTTGTTACGGCATTTTGCCAGAAGGGATT
>JBAYPL010000056.1:0-12431 GCA_041677745.1 Kapaibacterium sp. (SeqCode) | reverse complement strand
CGGAAGCCAGAGCATCAGCCTCAGTAAGTGGTTGATAAGAAATATTAGACCACATTTGATTCATCTGAACAGCAATTTTTTCATATTCTTCAGAACTCATTTTAAATTCAGCAGCATACTCTTGTTCTTGGGTTTCGCCCATTCCCGCAATATGATAATAAAACATATAAACAACAGACCAAATAATAGTAAATATGAACAGCCCCATCCACCATCTCGGAAGCGGGTTGTCATACTCGAGAATTCCGTCATATTCATGCTCTAAGACTTTATCTTCAACTTTTGACATAACTGTCCCTTGTATTTATTGTGAATTCATTTTCGTCATTTTCCAGAGGCAGATTGCCCATATAATTTACAAATTTCTTATCTAAACGCAGTGCCATCACCAACACAGCCAAAAAGAAAGTAAAGAAGAAAATCAGAGTCAGAATAGGATATATTTCAATTCCGCTAATATGAGAAAAGATATTTTTGAACATAATAATACCTACCTTCCAGCTGATTCAATAGTCTTTATATCGGTACCGAGGCGTTGTAAGTATGCAATTAACGCGATGATTTTTCTATCAGGATTTGTTGTAATGCCAGAATCGGCAAGGTCATTGACAATTTCTTGTGCTTGAACTTCAACATCACCTTTAGCAGCCTTGTGATAATCAATCGGATATGGTACATTCAATGTTTGCATTACTTTTATCTTAGAAGCGACGGCTTCGATATCATAATTGTCATCCAATAACCATGGATATCTCGGCATGATAGAACCAGGAGATATTGACTGCGGGTCGTACATGTGCTGATAATGCCAAGCATGGGGATATTTACCACCTACTCTGTGCAAGTCGGGACCGGTTCTCTTAGAACCCCACTGGAACGGGAAGTCATAAACAAACTCACCGGCTTTGGAATATTCGCCGTATCTTTCTGTTTCGGAACGGAACGGTCTTATGAGCTGTGAATGGCAAGTGTAACATCCCTCAGCGACATATATATCTCTACCAATCAGTTCAAGTGGTGTATAGGGTTTAACACTCGTTATGGTAGGTACATTTGACTTTATTACCTGTAAGGGTACAATTTCGAACAGGCCTCCTACAAGAATGACAAACAGTGTGGCAATTATGAATGGTACAGGCTTACCTTCAAGCCAACGATGGTTGGGTTTATCAGTTCCGACATCACGAAGTGGAGCAGCCTTCACAGTTTCATTTGCTGTAAAATGACCCTGTTTAGCTGTTTTCACAAGATTCCAAACCATGATAAAGGAGCCTGTCAGGAAAAGTAATCCGCCGATAGACCTGATGAAATACATAGGAACAAGGTGTGTGACTGTTTCGAGGAAATTTCTGTATAAAAGGAATCCTTCAGGCGAGAATTGTTTCCACATGAGACCTTGTGTAACACCTGCCCAGTATATTGGAATTGCATAGACAAGAATACCTATTGTACTAATCCAGAAATGCATATTGGCAAGCTTACGCGAGTATAATTTTGTATTCCATAATTTAGGAACTATCCAATACAATACTGCAAATGTAAGCATGCCGTTCCAGCCCAGAGCTCCTACGTGAACATGTGCTATGGTCCAATCCGTATAGTGAGATAGTGCGTTAACTGATTTTATTGAAAGCATCGGACCTTCAAAAGTAGCCATACCGTAGGCAGTGATAGCAACAACCATAAACTTCAATATTGGTTCTTCTCTTACTTTATCCCAAGCACCTCTTAGTGTCAACAGTCCATTAATCATTCCTCCCCATGAAGGAGCAATCAACATAATAGAGAAAACTGTTCCGAGTGACTGAGCCCACTCCGGAAGTGAGGTATATAGTAAATGGTGAGGACCTGCCCAAATATAAAGAAATATCAATGACCAGAAGTGGAGAATTGATAATCTATATGAGTAAACAGGACGTTCTGCTGCTTTCGGAAGAAAATAATACATCAATCCAAGAAATGGTGTTGTCAAAAAGAATGCCACAGCATTATGACCATACCACCATTGGACGAGTGCATCCTGTACTCCGGCATAAATTGGATAACTGTGTGTAAAACTTGTCGGTATTGACAACGAATTGACTACGTGTAATACAGTTACGGTGACCCATGAAGCAATATAGAACCAAATTGCTACATACATATGTTTTTCACGTCGTTTGATTAACGTCATGAACATATTGATACCAAATGCAATCCAGACAACAGCTATCGCAACATCTATTGGCCATATTAATTCTGCATATTCTTTACCCTGAGTCAATCCCAGCGGAAAAGTAATTGCAGCAGATACTATTATGAGCTGCCAACCCCAAAAATGAAACTTACTTAGAATATCATTCCACATTCTTGCTTTTAATAATCGTTGCATCGAATAATATACACCAAGGAAGATTGCATTTCCTACGAATGCAAAAATTACTGCATTTGTATGCAATGGTCTGAGTCTGCCGAATGAAAGCCAGGAGATACCAAAATCAAACCATGGTATATAAGCAGGTGCATACAATTGAATAGCTATTATTAAGCCTACAAGAAAACCAACAACTCCCCACAAAACTGTAGCCCAAGTAAACAACCTCACTATGTTGTTGTCATAGCTGAATGTTTCAAGCTGATTACCATGCTCATTTACAGTATCATTTTGTGCCATTATAATTCCGGTTAATTATTTAACATTTAATACTTTTGTTCTTTGTCTTCATTTAATATCCGCATTGATGGTGTAAATGTATCTTCAAACTGGTCTGTTTTGACCGCCCAAAGAAATGCCGCAATAAATATTACAGCTACACTCAAGCTCGCCGCCATCAAAATTATTATTACGCTCATAATTTTATATTTAGTTCACATTAGTGAATTATTTAGATACCACTAAAACAAGATTTTGAAATTCTCACCTTGTTTGAGATGTTAATGTAATAAAAATTCATATTATTTCTATGCAGTAATTTATTTTTAATCGGTTTTTTTTATCTTTTTTGCGATTATCTTGATTCATCGTGTTGCCCGACTAAATTCATCAATTCAATTATTTTATCACTACATCTTTGATTATCAATGTCTTACCTTGTGTTGTCCATCATTTGAGTAGAAAATTGTGTCCCCTGTTGAAGCTGTTTCTTTTCTGTATTGTTATATCGGTTTCCGTATTCTTTCTATCTTTTTTATTTTATACTTTCACAAGTTTGCTTATATGCAAACAAGACAATATCGGAACATATAAACTTTTATCATGATTTTCCGAAACCACGGCTTAATTGAAAAATCATTTTAGGACTTTTAGATCAATCAAATCTTACAGACTATCAACTAGACACATCGGAAAATAATTTTGCGAATCAATCCAATTTTCAAAAAAAAATCGTATTTTTGATATTTAAGTCAGGTTGACTCCAACATTTTATTTCAATTATGTGTAATTGAGACAAAAATTTCGATTATTTCAGAGACGAAATCGAGCTTAATGTGTCTATCTTAATATGTCGCCAACGATAATATGGAGTTAAAATTATTTTTAAAGAGAATAACTATATTGATCAGCATGGAATCGGAATCAAACAACTATCCGATTTTTCAGCCATAAGCTTGTCAGAGCTGAATCAATTGACACCTCAAAAGAGATTTGACAATAAATATATTTGCCATATTTCAAAGTTGGGGAGTATTTTGGATTTGATGAGCAAAGATTACAAAATTTTAGAGATAAACGGAAAACGACATTCTCACTATTCCAACTTATATTTTGATACAAAAGATTTGACTTTTTACCATAATCACATAAATGGTAAATTAGGCAGGCAAAAGGTACGTTTGCGGCATTATGATACAAGCAATGAAAATTATATTGAAATAAAATACAAAAACAATAAGAAAGAAACTTCTAAAACTCGGATTAAGATAAATGAATTCAACAGTCAAGTTATTTCAAATTTTAGAGACATATTAGACAAAGGTCTTTCTGTTAATACGGATGAACTTATTGCCACTCTTACTTTGACATATAACAGAATCACCTTGATTAGACCTGATTCATTCGATAAATTCACTTTTGATTACGGACTGTCAGCAAATACTTCAGGCAATAAATCTCTTTATTTCAACGGCTTACTTATAATAGAGCACAAATCAACGAATAAAACTGATGCAAATAAGTTGCCTGAAAAATTAAATCATATTGAACTGAAAAAAATGAGTATCAGCAAATATTGCCTCGGGCTTGTGCTTTCGAAAGATAATATAAAATATAACACTTACAAAAGTAAATTAATAACAATTCAAAAAGTCAGCAATGGAATCAATACAAAATATCCTTTATATTCTTGGAGCAACTGAATCAGCTTTATTTCAAGCTGAATTCATACTCAGATTGATAATCAACTTAATAAGTATCTTTTTTATAGCTAGGAAAATTTACTTATTCAGAAGCGGAAACCGTGACTATATGTTTACTATGTTTATATTCAACGTAGTGATTTTCACAATCTGTTTCATACTTAACAGCGCAAGTCTGAGCGTGGGATTTGCTTTCGGAATATTTGCTATATTTTCTATTCTACGGTACAGGACATATACTGTTCCGATAAGGGACATGACATACATGTTTGTATCTATCGCATTAGCAGTACTTAATGCTTTGGCTACTATTAATATTGCATTGGTGCATTTGCTGTTTATCAACATCTTCATTGTTGCTATAGTATTCCTCACCGACAGAAGCTGGGTAGCAAATGAGCATAAGAAATTTATAAGATATGAAAAAATAGATTTAATTAAACCCGAAAGAAGAGAAGAACTCATCAGCGACTTAAGACTAAGAACAGGATTGAACATTACCAGAGTTGATATCGGAAAAATTGATTTCTTGCGTGATACTGCGTATATTAGAATTTTCTATAAAGTATAATGAATATAATCTGTAATAAGAAAAAATCTTATAAGGGTGATTTATGAAATTGATGGTATTAACAATATCTTTATTCAGTATTTGGCTGCTGTTTATTCAAAATACCTTTGCACAGAAGATTATTGAGCAGACCAACCAAGTATGGTTTGAAAACAATCTTGAGTTCAGGCTGACTGATTATTTGGATGCTGAAATGTCTAACAGTGTCAGAATGGATATGACAAATTCTATTTTAGATAATTCATTTGTACAATTTGGACTCAGCTATAACTTCTTGGAGTATTTTAAAATTACCGGAGTTTACCGGGTAAAAACTAATGAACCGGAGTTTTTAAGTGAATATTTTACAAATTTCAATATCAAAATTCCTGTAAACGATTTCAAAATTAAATTACGTAGTCGCTATCAGAACAAGGATAATATTTACCGCTTAAAAACACTTTTGCGTCAGCGTGTGATGCTCGATTATGAAATCATAAAGAAATGGACATTGTCCGGTTCGGCAGAAATTTTCTATGAAATTGACAGAGACTTTATTGACAGGTCCAGATACAAGTTTGACATAACTCATAAAATAGCAAAAAGAAATGATTTGACAATCGGATACTTATTCGAAACTCAACATAATCGTAAAACACCCGAAAATCGTGATGTATTATATATCGAATTAAGTGTCAGGGTTTTATGATAAATCTGTCAAATCCGTTAAATGTGGCTTATCAATCTCAAATCCTAAAAAGTTCTTTGCTTGTTCAAAAAAGTTTGTCGGTAAGTCGGTTACGTGAAATTGTATTTTCGGTTTATCTATAAATTTTAAATCCGGATTTAACAGCAAATTCTTTTCGGCTAATAATCGTAATGCTGTTACAGAAGAGTGTTCACCTGTATCAATAAGAGTAGTGTCGGGCATAAAATCACTTATTAGATGAGTCAATAAGGGATAATGTGTACATCCGAGTACGAGAGTGTCCACCTCTTTAGACCTCAATTCATGCAGATATTCCTCAACTATCAATTTTGCAGCCTCATGTCGTAGCAGTCCTTCTTCAACTATAGGTACGAATAAGGGACAAGCCTTAGAATACACTTCATAATTCGAACCTGATTCAAGCTTTTGTATTTCATGTAGATAGGCGTTACTGCCAATAGTTGCTCTTGTGCCGATTATGCCGATTTTGCCGTTTCTTGTGGAACGAAGTGCCGCACTTGCTGCCGGCTCAATCATACCAATTACCGGTATATCACCGGCAGTTTGCTTGACGATGTCAAGAGCCAAAGCCGATACGGTATTACATGCACTTATAATAATCTTTACTCCTTTTGACAAAAGAAATTTGGTGAGTTCTTTCGCATAAGTTTCAACCGTGTGACCGGATTTGTTACCATAAGGTACTCGAGCTGTATCTCCTAAGTAAACATAATTTTCCGATGGCAGAAATCTTATAAACTGCCGAAGTACGCTCAACCCGCCGATTCCCGAGTCAAAAACACCGATAGGACTGTTCTTATCTATCAACATTGAAAAAAATAATGAATATTCTTAAAAATCTTTTCAAAAGTAATACTAAAACTCAATATATCAATAAATTTATTTGTATATATCACTTCAATTGAGTAGTTTTAAATTCTTAAATTTTACAGATTCCAAATCAATTTATTTTTAATAATGAGGTAGATTATGAAGTATGCCATTAGGGTACAACTTTTATTGATTCTTACTGCATTGCTTACGTATCAATCAGAGGCGCAAATATGGCCCAACGGATTTGATAAGTATGACACTGCTACCAACAAAAGGTATAATTTCTATGAGATACAAGATGCATTTAACCAATATTGGTCAGGCAAAAATATAACAAGGAAAACACCAAAAAATCAGCGCGGTGGTTGGATGCAGTTTAAACGTTGGGAATGGTTCTGGGGACAAAGAGTACATCCGATTGGCGATTTACCGGACCCAATGCATACTTATAATGAATTACTTAAATTACGAAGCAGAAAGAAGGACAAACCAAATTTACAAAATTCCGGCTGGGAAATTCTTGGTCCTCTAAATGCACCCGGAGGTTACAATGGCCAGGGCAGGGTTAATTGTATAATTGAAGATCCTGATTATGACGGCAGCACAAATAAAACAATTTGGGTCGGCTCTGCAAGCGGAGGATTATGGAAATCAACCGATGATGGAGCTAATTGGTCTTCGAATACAGATAATTTGCCCTCACTCGGAATCAGCGGAATCTGCATCAATCCGGAAAACAAAGACATTATGTATATTGCGACCGGTGACGGAGATGCAAGTTCTACTTATAGTGTTGGAGTATTGAAGAGTACAAACGGCGGTACTGTATGGAATACAACAGGTTTGAACTGGTCAACATCACAAAATGTAACTATACGCAGAATGGTTATGCACCCTACAAATCCTGATATTCTTTTTGCGACTGCAAGTAACGGTGTATTTAAAACAACTAATGGCGGTAATAATTGGGTACAGATGAGTATTCCATTGTCAAATTTTAGCGGTGGGTATTGGGATGTCGAGTTTAAGCCTAATGACCCTAATGTTGTCTATGTAACAAGTACATACGAGATAGCCAGAACTACAGACTTAGGTAGTAATTGGAGTATTCTAACCAACGGTCTGCCAAGTTATCAGGATAATATTTACAGAATTGAACTAGCAGTTACACCGGACGAGGGTTCTTATGTTTATGCTGTTTATGGTTATTATAACTGGGGAGGCGGAGATAATTCTAACAACTTTGGGATGTACGGTGTATATTTAACTACCAATAACGGAACAAATTGGACAGAAAAGTTAAATTGGGAAGATAACGAACTTAATTTACTGGGATGGGATGCGAGTGGCTCTGATGCAGGCGGACAGGCTCACTATGATTTGTCAATAGCCGCAAGCCCTCAGAATAAGAATCATGTATTTGTCGGAGGCATCAATGTTTGGCATTCTTCGGATGCAGGCAATGCTTGGAATTGTGTGGCACACTGGTGGGGACAGAGCGGAGTTCCGGCTGTACATGCCGACCATCACCATCTACATTTTGCCGGAACTTCTAATCGACTGTATGCCGGTCATGATGGAGCTATAAATCGTACAACAAACAACGGCGATTCATGGGTATGGCAAGGTGCTAAACTTCCAATCACACAATTTTACAGAATGAGTGTCGCCCAGACAGATTCCGACATAATTTTCGGTGGAACACAAGACAACGGTTCAAAATTACTCAGCGATGGAACATGGTATGATAAAATCGGCGGTGACGGTATGGAGAGCATCATTGATTATTCAAACTCTGATTTTATGTATGGCTCATTATATTTCGGTACTTTCCTGAGGTCAACCGACGGAGGCTCTACTTTTGCAGAACTCAATAAGCCTGATGATAATGGTGCTTGGGTTACTCCTTTGGAAATGCACCCCACAAACCCCCAAATATTGTTTGCAGGCTACACTAATGTTTGGAAAAGTACTGACCGCGGAAACAGCTGGTTAGCAATATCCAATTTCGGTTCAAGCAGTACACTTGCTACTCTGCATGTAGCTCCTTCCAATCCAAATTACATCTATGCAGGGTATTCCAACAGTACAAGTTTAAGATACACAACTGATGGCGGGTCAAACTGGCAAGTAAGCACTCTTCCCACTAATAGAGCATTGACAAGAATTGCTATTCATCCGGATAATCCGCAAAAATTATGGGCTGTTTTCTCGGGATACACTTCAGAACAGAAAGTATATTACTCGACAAATTCAGGCAGCTCTTGGACAAATATTTCAGGTAACCTTCCAAATATTCCTGTAAATTGTATTGTTTATCAAAAAAATAGTGATAATCGCGTCTATATCGGTACTGATTTAGGAGTGTTTTATATAGACGATAATCTAAGCGATTGGGAAGAGTTCAACGAAAACTTACCTAATGTAATTGTAAATGATTTGGAAATTCATAACACAGACAAATTGTTATTTGCAGCGAGCTACGGAAGAGGTATTTGGAAAGTTTCTCTCCCCGGTGAAGGCACAATTCTCACAGCTCCTACTTTGACTAACCCTTCGGATAATGCAATCAACATAGCCTTTAATACTAATCTTATTTGGAATCAGGTTCAAGATGCCGACAATTACCAAATTCAGATATCTACAGTTTCAGACTTCTCAAGTTTAGTCAAAGAGCAAACACAGACTGCATCTTCTTATAATTTGTCTAACATCACTTTGCAATATTCAACAAAATATTATTGGAGGGTTCGTGCTAAAAGTGGAAGTGATAACGGTCCATGGTCTTCTATACGTAACTTTACTACTGAACCCATACCCTTGACGGCACCCGTTTTGATAAATCCATCAGATAATGCTATTAATATTGCTTTAAATTCAAGTCTTACTTGGAATTTGGTACAGGATGCAGACAATTATCAAATCCAGATATCTTTGGTATCAGACTTTTCTACTTTGATAAAAGAGCAGATTCAATCAGCTCTGTCATACGACCTTACAAATGTTACTTTACAATATTCCACTAAATATTTCTGGCGGGTTAGAGCTAAACGAAGCAGTGAGAATGGTCCATGGTCAAGCACAAGAAACTTCACAAGTGAACCAATACCTCTGTCGGCTCCTGTTTTAACCGGACCATCAGACAATTCGTCAAACATTCCTTTCAATGAAAATCTTACTTGGAATTCAGTACAAGGAGCAGATAGTTACCGAGTTCAGATTTCTGAGAATTCAAATTTCTCAACATTAACAAAAGAACATGTTACTAACAACTTGACTTACAGCTTGTCGAATGTTTCACTACAGTATTCCACCAAGTATTTCTGGAGAGTCAGAGCGATTAGAGGCGATGAAGATGGTCCCTGGGCTACTGCGTTTAATTTTACAAGCATACCTGAACCATTGACTGCACCGATACAAGTGTACCCTGAGAACCTCTCTGTAGGCATAGCTCTCAATTCAACTCTTATTTGGCAAGCAGTTGAATCTGCAGAAAATTATCAAATTCAGGTTGCCTTCAGCTCATCATTTGCCGTAACTCTTGCCGATATTACTCAAAGTTCATTGAACCTTGCTTTGAGCAGCTTCAATGCTCAATATTCCAAGAAGTACTTTTGGAGAGTTAGAGCGATTAGAGGCGATGATATCGGACCATGGTCAAATAAATTCAGTTTCTCAACAGAAGCAGAACCGCTTCTTGCACCTGCCTTGAGCAGCCCTTCGGATAACGAGCAAAATGTTACATTAGATGCTAACCTAACTTGGTCAGCAGTTCAAGGTGCCGAACAATATAGGATTCAAATCTCCGAATATTCAGATTTTTCAGACTTAATCCAGAACATTACACAAAACACATTAAGCTTCTCGCTTTCAAATATTAACCCGGAATACAATACAAAATATTATTGGAGAGTTCGAGCTATCAGAGGTGAAGAAAACGGTCCATGGTCCGGACGTAATTTTACCACAATCTTATTACCACTTGTCGCACCGACACTGACAGAACCTGCCGACAATGCCTTAAAGGTAATGACTGATGCTATCCTCAAATGGAATGAGGTTGAAGAAGCCGATTCTTATTTACTCCAAATTTCAAAATTCAGTAATTTCTCTATATTTGATTATAATTCTGAAATCGGCAATAATACCGAATTTAGTTTATCTGCATTAGAATTAAACTTCAATACTAAGTATTATTGGCGAGTCCGTGCATTAAGAGAGGCGGAAACAGGACCATTCTCGTCAAGTCGGAGTTTCACTGTCAGACAGTTTTTACATACTCCATCTGCTGTTTATCCACCAAATTCAGCCAACAATATATTAAGTTCGGAATCTATAGTCTGGTCTGAAATTGAAGATGCCGATAAGTATCACTTGCAATTATCTAACTCTTCCGATTTCAGCTCAATTAAGTACGAGAATGACAATCTTCAAGCAAATGAAATCCTGTGTTCAAATTTCAATCTTGCGGGTAACGAAGGTGTTTTTTGGCGTGTCAGAGCTATTAACACACTTGAAACAAGCAATTGGTCAAGTACAAGATTTTTCAGGGCTTATACTTCTTCCGATTACTGTGATATCAAGGCAATTAACTGTGAGAGTTATATTTCTGATGTATCATTCGCTGGTCTAAATTATAGCAGTACATGTAATTGGGGATATTCAGATTTTACGCAAAACAGGATTGCCGAAGTAAAAATTAACTCTTCTTATCAAATCAACATTACAGCAGGTGATGCAGGAGTTAATACATTCTGCAGACTTTGGATTGACTGGAACGGTGATGATGATTTTGATGACGTAAACGAAAGCATTACTCTCAGTGGTACACCCGGAACCGGACCATACACTTCGGAGATGGTGATACCCAACAACTCCATCGTCGGATTAGTCAGAGCAAGAATTATAATCAGCTCCACAAATATTACTGACTATTGTGGAACCATCGAATACGGAGAAGCTGAAGATTTTTCTGTCAATATCTTGCCACCTGCGGCAATACCACCTGCATTAATTTCACCATTGAATAATTCGACAGACGTTGAGCTTACAGCCGAGTTAGTTTGGGATAATGTCGAATTTGCAGAATCATACCGTTTGCAAATTTCCGAGTCAGCCGACTTTTCGGATGTATATTATCAAGCGTCCACAAATCTAACTTCGTTCGATATACCTGAAAATATTCTTAATTTCAGAAAGACATATCATTGGCGAGTAAGTGCAACTGTTGATGGTTCGGAAAGTGACTTTTCTGATTCATGGCAATTCAGTACAAAGAAGAGTGTCCCTGATGACTGGTCATTTGCAGAAAATACCGGAAGCAGCAGTACAATACGCATACCAATTGCAATCCAGCCGCAAATTGGTAACAGAGACATTGCTGCCGGTGACGCAATAGGTATTTTCTATGACAAAGATGGCAGTGATGTCTGTGCGGGTTTTGGAGTTTGGGATGGCAATACACTGGATATCACTGTTTGGGGTGATGACTTAAACACACCTGTCAAAGACGGATATGAACAAGATGAGGAATACAAATTCAAATTATGGGACTCTGTTCTTGATATTGTTTATCCGGCAGAAGCAGAATATGACTCAGGACCTGATTCTTTTACTGACAATGCTTTAAGCGTGCTTTCTTCCTTGTATAGTACTGTTAAGTATCAATCAATCAGTCTCAATCAAGGTTGGAATATGATTTCTACTTATATCATTCCAATTGAAAATGATATGCCGACTATGTGGAATTCAATTAAAAACAGTGTTACATTGGTGAAGAACAGTGAAGGCAAGACATATATACCTTCATTTAACATAAATACCATCGGGAATTGGAACTATCAGCAAGGTTATCAGGTGTTTCTAAGTAATTCCGAGTCACTTTTAATCGGTGGTGTTGAGTCAGTGCCGGAGAATGAACCGATTATACTAAATTCCGGTTGGCATATTATTTCTTACTTACGTCAATCCGCTATGAATGCAGTGAATTCGATGCAATCACTG
>JBAYPL010000055.1:0-12434 GCA_041677745.1 Kapaibacterium sp. (SeqCode) | reverse complement strand
TCAACAGACCTGAACTCGGATTGTTCGAAGCTCAAAGAAATCTACAAACAAATCGCGAAAAATTATTACACTCTTATAATATGCCAAAGATTGGATTGTTCCTTCGCGGAGCTTACGGTAATCCCGGCTTAAATATGCTGGAAGCAGGATTCACTCCTTACTATATTTTCGGACTTAGATTGGACTGGAATCTCAGTGGATTCTATAGCTTTGATAATAATTTAGAGTTGATTGAAATTAATAAAAAAAATATTGAGCTAAGAGAAGAAACCTTCGTTTACAATACTAAATTGAAAATTACAAAAATTAGAAGAAATATCAATAAACTCGAAGAACAATTGAAAAATGATGAAGAAATCATTTCACTGAGAAAAAAATTAAAAGAATATGGCGAAGTTAAATTGCAAAACGGTACATCAAACTACAATGAACTGCTTAGACTTATCATATCACAAAACAACGCTGAATTAGAGATGAAACAGCGACAAGTTGAGTTGTTGATGAGTATTTATAATTTAAAAAACATAGTAAATTATTGATTGAAATAACTGTTATCGGTGAACAACATGAATGAATCAAAAACAATAATCATCTTTATCTTATTTGTATTCCTTGCAACTTCTTGTCAGTACGATGAAAATCAATATGATGCTTCCGGCACTTTCGAAGCCCAAGAAATTTTAATTTCTTCCGAATCAAACGGAAAAATTCTTGAACTGAATATTCGAGAAGGAGAAATATTAAAAGCTGAGCAGTTAGTAGGATATATTGACAGTACTCAGTTATATCTCCAAAAGAAATTATTGGAGAATAATATAAAATCTGTTGAAATTCGTTCGCCCGAAATTCATAAGCAAATAGCTGTAATCGAACAACAAATAAATACTCAGAAAAGAGAAAAGAATCGTATTGAGAATTTAGTCAAAGCAAATGTCGCCGGTCAAAAACAATTGGATGACATCAATTCGAGTATTGCAGTATTAGAGAAACAATTAGATGCACAGTATTCCACACTGAGTATTAATTCAAAAGGTTTGATAGAAGATATCGCTTCGATAAATATACAAATAAGTAAAATTGAAGACCAACTGAATAAATGCAGAATCATCAACCCCATTGATGGAACTGTACTTACCAAGTATGCCGAGGCACATGAACTTACTCTACCGGGTAAGGCTCTGTATAAAATTGCAGATATGGAGAATATGATATTCAGAGCTTATCTGTGTGCATCACAATTGAGTGAAATCAAAACAAGCGACAAGGTAAAAATCTTCGCTGACTTTGGAAACGAAGTACGTGAATATATCGGAGAAGTACAATGGATTTCGAGTAAGTCTGAGTTTACTCCCAAGACCATTCAGACTAAAGATGAACGCGCTAATCAGGTATATGCGGTTAAAATTGCAGTAAAAAATGACGGCAATCTAAAAATTGGAATGTACGGAAGTTTAATTCTAAACAAGAAATGAATTATGTACAAGGACTCTTTTGATAATGAATATACGGTAATATGCGAATCGGTCTCTAAGCGATACAAAAAGCATACTCCTTTCGAAAAGACTGATGTAACTGCATTGAAAGATATCAGTTTCAAGGTTAGTTCCGGCGAGTTGTTCGGCATAATCGGACCTGATGGTGCAGGCAAATCAACGTTATTCCGCATATTGACTACATTAATACTTGCAGACGAAGGTAATATTAGAATTGGTGGTAGGGATGTCATATCCGAATTTAAAACTATAAGAAATGAAATAGGATATATGCCCGGAAAATTTTCACTATATCAAGATTTAACAGTTGAAGAAAATTTAAATGTATTCGCCAAAGTTTTCAATACGACTATCGAACAAAATTACCATCTGATTAAAGATATTTATGTACATTTGGAGCCTTTCAAAAAGAGAAGAGCCGGGCAATTATCCGGAGGTATGAAACAGAAGCTTGCACTGTGCTGTTCTTTGATACATAAGCCGAAAATTCTCTTCCTCGACGAGCCGACTACCGGAGTAGATCCAGTCTCGAGAAAAGAGTTCTGGGATATTTTAAAAAAATTAAAAAATGAGAATATAAGCATTCTTGTATCAACTCCATATATGGATGAAGCTGCTCTCTGTGACAGAATCGCACTCATTTTAAACGGAGAATTTCTGAAAATTGACATTCCTACAAACATAGTAAATGAGTATAAACATCAGCTTTACTCTGTGAAAGGCAAGCAGATGTCTAAATTACTGAAAGACTTGCGGAGCCTACCTTATGTTCGTACAAGCTTTGCATTTGGCGATTCTCACCATGTTACGATGAAAGACAGTGATTTCGATATTAATCAATTGATAAAATCACTGAAACAGATGGAACATGAGGACATCCGGATTAACGAAGTTTCGGCAAGCATCGAAGATTGTTTTTTGGAATTAATCGTTGAAAATTCCTTGAAAGGTTGATAATGACAAGAAGTATAACAGATAGCAATCATGAAGAAAGAGAAACAGTGATTTCAGCACAAAATCTTACAAAAAGATTTGGCAGTTTTACGGCAGTAAACAACATCACATTCAATGTTTTTAAAGGTGAAATATTCGGATTCTTAGGTGCCAACGGAGCCGGAAAAACTACGGCAATGAGGATGTTGACAGGATTGAGCAAACCTACTTCAGGAAGTGGAATTGTAGCAGGTTTTGATATTAACAAACAATCGGAACAAATAAAAAGAAACATCGGCTATATGAGTCAAAAATTCGCACTCTATGAAGATTTGAAAGTATGGGAAAACATACGCTTATATGCAGGAATTTACGGTGTTCCTGAGCAAGAAATCGAACCACGAACGATAGAATTACTAACAAACTTGGGATTTGAAAATGAAAAAAATACTCTTGTTAAGTCGCTACCTTTAGGATGGAAACAGAAACTTGCGTTCTCTGTAGCAATTTTCCATGAACCGAAAATAGTATTTCTTGACGAACCGACCGGTGGAGTTGATCCTTCAGCAAGAAGAAACTTTTGGGAAATGATTTATGATGCTTCAGACAAGGGTATTACCGTATTTGTTACAACTCACTATATGGATGAAGCCGAGTATTGCAATCGTGTATCTGTCATGGTTGATGGAAGAATCGAAGCCTTAGACAGTCCGAATAATTTGAAAGAACAATTCGGTGTTTCGAATATGGATGAGGTGTTTCATCGAATGGCAAGAAAATCATCAAGAAAATCAGATTAAAAATGCAAAAAATCAGAACCTTCATAATGAAAGAATATTATCATATATCACGCGATAGGTGGACGATGATAATTTTGCTTCTACTTCCTGTACTAATGCTGATTTTGTTCGGATTTATGATGACAAATGAAGTGCGAAATACAAGTTTTGCTGTTTTAGACCCTTCACGTGACGCTCTTACTTTGGGCATTGTAAATAAATTGTCAATGAACGAGTATTTTATTTTTGAAGGATATTTAGAGGATAGTGAAGATATTGACAAACTGCTAAAGAATGGGAAGCTTGGGCTTATATTAGTATTCAGTGAAAATTATCAAGAAAATTCAATACCCTATGGTGACGCTGCTATTCAGCTGATTTCCGACGGCTCAGACCCCAACACAGCTACAACTGTAACCATGTATGCCGGAAACATCATTAAATCTTTCTTTATGGAACAAGCCGGCTACATAGGCACGAGAAATGGAATTTCAGTAGAATTAAAATTCTTGTATAATCCGACTTTGAAAGGTGCATTTAATTTTGTGCCGGGTGTAATGGGTATGATTCTAATGTTAATATGTGCCATGATGACCTCGGTATCAATTGCACGAGAAAAAGAATCGGGTACGATGGAGCTTCTGCTTGTTTCTCCAATGCAGTCGTATCAAATCATTGTGTCAAAGGTCATACCATATTTTGCAATTTCAGTTATCAACCTTACTACAATTCTATTGTTTTCTGTATTTTTATTAGATGTTCCCATTCAAGGTTCACTGCTTCTATTAGTCTCCATCTCTCTTATTTTTATAATCGTTTCTTTATCATTGGGAATACTGATATCCTCACTTGTTGATAAACAGATGACTGCATTGTTGATTTCAGCATTGGTATTGTTTTTACCGGTTATTATGTTGTCGGGGATGATGTTTCCGGTTGAAAATATGCCTTGGATACTACAAGTTATTTCGGAGCTTGTACCTGCTAAATGGTATTTGATTTCAGTAAAAAAAGTAATGATTCAAGGCTTAGGCTTAGCTTCAATCAGGACTGAACTACTGGTTTTAAGCTTGATGGCTTTACTGCTGCTTACAGCGAGTATTAAACGTTTCAAATATAGACTGGAATAATCATGTTAAAATATTTGATAGAAAAAGAATTTAAGCAGTTTTTTCGAAATATGTTTCTACCGAGACTTGTAATCATGTTGCCTTTTTTTGCTACTTTAATATTTCCCTTAGTAGCAAATTATGATTTAAATAACATCAATGTAAGCATCATAGATAATGATAAAAGTACATTTTCAGCCGGATTGATTAAAAAGATTGAAGCATCGATCTATTGCAACATAAGCAATGTATCTCAAAACTACAAATCGGCTTTAGCAAGTATTGAAAGCATAGATTCGGACATCATACTTGAAATCCCACAAAATTTCGAGAAGAATCTGATTAATGAAAAATATTCTCAGGTTATGATTTCTGCAAATACAGTAAATGGTATCAAAGGTGGTCTCGGCAGCTCGTATATAAGTATGATTGCTTCGGATTTTTCACACGATATTCAAAGCAAGATTCATTTGAAGCCAAGTGAAGTAACAATGCAAGACATCATCATAATACCAAATTACAGATATAATCCCGAATTAATTTATCGAGTCTATATGATTCCGGCAATAATGGTAATGATTTTGGCTTTAGTATGTGGATTTTTACCGGCTATTAATATCGTAGGTGAGAAAGAAAACGGAACAATAGAGCAGATGAATGTTACACCGGTAAGTAAGTTCCATTTTATTCTTGCCAAGCTTATACCATATTGGATTGTGGGATATATTGTACTATCAATCAGTTTTTTATCTGCCTGGGTGTTCTATGGATTTCTACCGGCTGGTAGTTTTTTTACATTATATTTCTTCTCTACATTATTCGTGTTTGCTATATCCGGATTTGGTCTTGTAATCTCTAATTATGCTCGGACTATTCAGCAAGCAATCTTCATGATTTTTTTCTTCGTGATTACCTTTATTTTCATGAGCGGCTTATATACACCAATAAGTGGAATGCCTGATTGGGCAAAAATAGTCAGCAACTTAAGTCCATTAAAATACATAATCAGGGTGTTTAGAGATGTTTATCTGAAAGGCAGCAATTTAAGTGATTTAACTTTTCAATTGACGGCACTTATCGGTTTTGCAATATTTTTTAACAGTTGGGCAATTTTTAGTTACAGGAAGAAAAGTTGATTCCGGCAAGAATTATTTCAGACTGTTCTTGTCTAAATAGTCTTGAACAGCCTGAAATATCAAATTATTTTGAATATAAATCTGTTGATTCAAAAATTTTATCTGCCGACTTTGCTATGAATCCGGAATATAAACTCCCATCAGAATCAAGGTATCTCTTTGCAAATTCATAATAACAACCTGTGATATCAAAATCACCTTCAAGAAAATGACCTGTGATAATATCCGCTTTGATACTTGATTGTTCCAATAGTTCTTCGGGAGTGCCCTTTATTTCACCGCCTGAGTCATTCAGTTTAAAACCCTTTTCTTTAAGTAAAGAGTTTACCTTGACAATACTATCGTATTTTTTAAGATGGTTGATACTCACAGTAAAGTGATTGGCACAGAAGCCGTTATAATAAACCCATGCAGCATATTCTGATTCTGAACGAAGTGCTTCATATACTTTATAGGAAGGAGTACCCCAGACATTTCCCGCAAAAATCAAATCGTCTGATTTTAATACCTCATCAGGGATATTCTGAACAATCTGATAGATTACACTTTGAAGGTAGTCACTGCAATCTTCTGTTCTTAATTCGCTGATGAAGATACGAGGAAGGTTCCTATCGGATTTATGCTCGAAATGTGAAGCATTCAGCTTTTTTTGTTCAAAGTTGTAAGATTGTTTATACTCGTATCCGTTCTTAATAAAAATACGAGCAAGAGAATCAATATCAATCTTCGGATGATTGTAAGTCCGGATTGCGATATGGTCATTTACTATATTCTCACCTTCAGAAATAAACAAATCGTAAATATCCTGAGCCACAGGATTCACATCTGTATAAATATTCCACAACCTTTCGAAAATAAAATTTAAACTTGTCATAGATTCATTCGTTATATAAAATGTAAAATATGCTAATTGACGAAATCATTTTTTTATTAATCTAAAATAGTATTTTGAGGTAATTTTTTGAGAAAAACACAATAGATATGAGTTTTAGTCTTTCAATATAGCTATTATTACATGGAAATTTACACAAATTTCTTGAATAATTGCCGATAAAATATTAATTTTGAATTCTATTCAGATATGATTTTCATATATCTTTGAGGAAAATTGTGAATTGGAATAAGCAACGAAGCAATTCGGATGTGATTGAACAAGAGAGTATTAACTCATTAGGCAGACTTCCTAAACATGTCGCAATCATCATGGACGGAAACGGAAGATGGGCAACAGAAAAAGGAATGCCGAGGATAGCCGGACACAAAGCCGGCATGGAAAGTGTAAGAGATATTGTCAAAGCCTCATCACAGTTAGGCGTCAAATATCTGACTCTTTATGCTTTCTCTATTGAAAATTGGAAACGTCCTGCACCCGAAGTAATGGGCTTAATGAATATATTGGAACAATATTTACGTTCAGAGATAGAAGAACTTCATGCAAATGGAGTACGTCTGCGAACTATTGGCAAGCTCAGTTCACTTCCTAAAGTAGTACAGAAATTACTGAGGGAATCAATTGAACAAACTGCCGACAATACAGGACTAAACCTTACTCTTGCACTCAGCTACAGTGGAAGGTGGGATATTGTAAGAGCAGTTCAGATGATTGGTCTTGATATAAGACGCGGGAAAATATCACCCGAAGATATTTCCGAATCTATGTTTTCTTCATACCTACAGACTGCTGATTTACCCGATGCCGACTTTATGATTCGCACAAGCGGTGAGATGCGTTTGAGCAATTTCCTGCTTTGGGAAGTAGCTTATGGTGAAATATACATATCCAATAAATTTTGGCCGGAATTCAGAAGAGATGATTTATACCTCGCTTTGAAAAACTACATGAACCGTGAAAGACGTTACGGAATGACTTCATCGCAACTTAATCAACCGGCTGTTGAAGAAAACACTACATCATATATACAAAAAGTTATGAATGTTTTAAAGAAATAACAAGTTATACGTCTAATACTTGATTTTGAAAATTATAAATAAAAGTTTGATAATATATTGAAAATGTTCAGTAAGATTGTATGGCTGTTATCGGCTGTTTTGTTTGTTCTATCGGATTGTTTTTCTCAAGGAGCTATGCAGATGCAACAGCCCCAGCAGTATCAGATAGCCGGTGTGACCGTAAGAGGCAATCAGTTCGCTGATACTGAATCCATAATAGCCTTGTCGGGTCTTATACCTGGCGATAAAATCAGATTGATTAACGACCCGAAAATCCAAAAGGCAATTCAAACACTATGGCAAAGGAAGCAATTCTCGTATGTAGATATAAAATTGGATAGAATAACCGATATGGGAATTTTCCTTGAAATTATTGTTAAGGAAAATCCTCGAGTCAGCTCAGTCATAATTGAAAACAACGATGAGATTGATTCTCCGGACATCATTAAAGCCGTCGGTAAAATGCGAGGCGATATCGTATCAAATTACGACTTATTCCTGGCTGAGAAGGCTGTCGAAAGTCTCTATGAAGAGGAAGGGTCACCTTTTACTAAGGTAAGGGCAGCACTTGAAGATACAGATACTGCATTGTACACAAGAATCATTGTTAATATTGATGAAGGTACTAACTATCAGGTCAAGAGTATCAGCTTTGAGGGTAATAATAATTTTGATGAGGATGATCTTATCGATGCTTTTGAAGAAACTACTACAAAATCTTGGTGGCAATTATGGAAATCAGCAAAATTTGACAAGAAAAAATATGAAGAAGACAAGAAATTGCTCACAAATTTCTTTCGTAAAAATGGATATATTGATGCAGTAATTGTCAAGGATTCAATTGAATATGATGCTGAAAATAAAGCGGTAAACATAAATATTACCGTTGATGAGGGTCCAAAGGTTTATGTAAGGAACATACGCTTTGACGGTAATACTGTTTATCCCGACGAAGTATTATTAAGCAGATTAGAATTTAAGACAGGTGATGTATATAATGTTGAGAGATTCCAACAAAACCTCACAGGCAATGAGAATCAAACAGATGCTTCTTCACTATATCTTGATAACGGATATCTTCAAGCAAGGCTGATGCCGGAAATCGTAAGGCTCCCACCTGATTCAGTTGATATAATTGTTAATGTTTACGAAAACGAAAGATTTAAAATCGGTAAAATAATAATTGCCGGCAACAGCAAGACTAAGGACAAAGTCATTCGACGTGAACTTTTCACTAGACCGGGTGACTTTTTTGACCGTTCTGCAATAATAAGAAGCATTAGAGCTTTGCAGGTCCTTCAATATTTCAACCCGGAAACATTGAGACCTGATGTACAAAAATCAGATTCAGACAATACAGCCGTTGATATAGTGTATAAAGTTGAAGAACGCTCGACAGATACTTTCAATGCGTCTATCGGATTTGCCGGAAGTTTTGGTTTGACCGGTGCTGTCGGATTTACTTTCAATAATTTTTCATTAACAGAGCCTTTAAAAGGAGGCGGCGGACAGATTTTCAACTTCAATTGGGAATTTGGACAAGCTAATAGATACAGAAATTTCTCTTTAGGTGTTACTGAGCCTTGGTTATTTGATGAGCCGACCACTGTTGGGTTTAATATCTTCGATACATACTTTAACTTTCAAGATTTAGACCAGAGTCGTACAGGTATCGGTTTAAACATAGGACGACGCTTCAGATGGCCCGATGATTATTGGAGAGCCGACTGGAGTACAAGAGTTCAAATTAACGATAACAAGACTGAATCGTTCTTCTTTAGAGCAGGTAAATTTACTGAAGTTACTATCGGTCAGAGACTCTCAAGAATTTCCTTGAATCACATGTTTTTCCCGACAGGCGGTTCGAGATTTACATATTCAACTAATTTCGCTATGGGTGCTATCGGAGTAGGTGAAGTAGATTATTTCAAGAATGAATTAAACTTTGAAATGTACAATACTCTTGCAAAGGTCGAAGGTAATGACAGAATAGTTGCAATGTTATCTACGAAATTCGGCTATATTGCAGGCTTTGAGTCGGATACAACCATTTCACCGATAGAACTTTATCGTATGGGTGGTAATGGTCTCAGCGGATTTAGCGTAACTCCGCTAAGAGGCTACCCCGATAATCAAATCGGTGCCGGTGCAGGCAGCAAGGTCATGGCTAAATATACTGCTGAGCTGAGATTTGCTCTATCTCTTGATCCCATGCCAATATTCCTTTACGGATTTGCAGAAGCAGGTAATGTATGGTCTGATTTGAAGTCCACGAATCCGTTTGAACTTAAACGTTCTGCTGGCTTTGGTATCCAAATGATGGTTATGCCGATTGGTATCATGGGCTTTAGCTATGGTTACGGCTTTGATACTCTTGCTAACGGTGAAGTGTCCGGCTGGAGATTTCTCTTTCACTTAGGTCAACAATAATTATTTTTTTAAATTAAAATTTTTTGGAGTAAAATTTTTATGAATAAGTTTAAAATAGGCTTAGTATATTCAGCATTAGCTTGCTTTTTACTTTTAGTTATCAGTCAGACTGCATCATCGCAGACTGCTTCTATGAAATTGGGTGTAGTTGAAGTTGAAACTGTTCTTAAAGAGCTGCCTGAAGCAATCGAAGCAGACAAACTAATTAAGGAAAAAGGTCAGATATGGCAAGATAGTCTTATGAAAATGAGAAATGACTTGTCTGCTAAAATTGATCAGTATCAAAAACAAAAATCTATGATGCCTCAGGACAAACAGCAAAAAGAAGAAGAGACTCTTCAAAATCAAAATATGATCATGATGCAATACCAGGAGGAAAAGTTCGGCCAACAGGGTGAATTAAACAAATACCGTGAAGAACTTCTGGATCCGATAAGAAACAGAATCAGAAAAGCTATCGAAAATGTTGCCAAAGAAGAGAAAATTGTCCTTGTAGTTGACAAACTTGCTGCAATTTATTCAGATACGTCTATTGATATTACTTTCAAAGTAATTGATAAAATTAAACGCGGCAACTGATTTAATCTTTAAGTTTTTTTAAAATGAGGTTGTACTTATTTTAATAATTTTGTTTTAATAAATGAAATGATTGGTAAATTGTAATAATATAGTACAATTATCAAATAAATCAAACAGATTTTATCATTTCAAAAAAACAAAATTATCGAGTGCAACCTCATTTTTATTGTAATAAAATTACTTTATATGCGTAATTATTTCATGATTGCTCATTGTGCAACACTTGAAATCTGAAATGTTTGTTGAAATGTCAACTGATATATTATCAGTTGTTTTTCATTTTGAATAAATAACGAAACATTAATAATAATTATGGATTATCTGATTTATGAGATTAGCATTGGTAGGAGTCATTTTGACTATTATTAGTAATTTGGATATACATTCATTCGAAACAGACATTTTCCGGTCTGATAATCACGAGCTTGATAGTGCATTCATCACTGAAACACAATATGACAAAGAACCTTTGAAAATTCTACATGCAGAACCATTATACATTGATTTAATAAGAGACCTTGGTGCAAGAGCAGGAGAAAAGGAGTGGAATATAGGTTTAGGTCTTACCGATAATAATAATTATGATTCATACACAGCACTTATTGAATATGAATTTGCACCTATTGATAGACTTGGTTTTGAGTTTGAGTTACCATTTACTTTTTATTATCCTAATGACAGTAATGCTTCATCACCACACAGCAGACTAAACAGTCTTAAACTTGCTACTCAATATACATTCCTCGTTTCTGATAAATATCAAACATCAATGGCTTTTGGTTATATACATGAATTTGAATTTGTACCTTTTATGGATTATAATAAAACGAGAGTACACGAGGGGAATTTATATAATCCTTTCTTTGTTGCAGCCAAAAGATGGGGTAATAGTTTTCACACGCTGATATATATTGGACCAATGATTCATCAGAATTTTTCGGACAACAAGATTAACAGTGTATGGCAGGTAAATACAAACTTACATTATATGATACCCGGAACAAGAAATTTTATTGGTGTTGAACTGAACAAGGAGTTCATGACTGATGATTTTGATATGGTTATAAGACCACAGATGCGTGTTGAAGTCAACAAACAATTAATGATAGGAATAGTAACCGGAATACCGGTAAACAGAGAAAATCAGCGATTTAGTTCATTTCTCAGGATAATATTCGAGCCACATTAATCCTGTGCATCAATAAGATAAGGTTTTCTTTTTTTTGTTTTTTCAAGTGATTGTGTTAGTTCCCATTCACGAATCTTTTTTGGGTCACCGGACAGTAACACATCCGGTACCTTCATCCCTCGGTAATCGGCCGGTCTGGTAAATCTCGGAGGTTCAAGTAAACCGTCTTGGTATGAATCTTCAAGAGCTGAAGACATATCCCCAAGTACTCCCGGTAACAATCGCACAATTGCATCAGCAAGTACAATAGCAGGCAATTCGCCGCCTGATAGCACAAAATCACCAATTGATATTTCTCGCGTTACAAAAGTGTCCCTTATCCTTTGGTCTATACCTTTATAATGTCCTGCAATAATCATGATATTCTGATTCAAAGAAAGTTCATTACATAGATTTTGTGTTAGATTTTCACCATCAGCTGACATATAAATTATTTCATCATAAACTCTTTCTGATTGCAGCTTTTCGATACAGTCAAAAACAGGTTGGCATTTAATTAGCATACCAGCAGCACCACCGAAGGGATAATCATCAATATGCCTGAATTTATTATCTGCGAAATCATGCAGATTATGCAGATAAATCTCAGCAATTCCTTTGTTTCTGGCATTTTTTATTATGCTGGCGTTGATAGCAGATTCCATAATTTCCGGTACTGCAGACAGAATATCAATTCTAATTTTCGTTTTCAATATTTCCCTTTTTGCTTTCTCTTAACTCTTCATAACCATCCGGAAGATTGAATACAATACGTCCGGCAGGAATATCAATATCTGCAATAAATTGCTCAATAAACGGCAGGTGCAACAATGATGATTCTTCTTCAACCACTATTA
>JBAYPL010000054.1:0-12451 GCA_041677745.1 Kapaibacterium sp. (SeqCode) | reverse complement strand
CTTTTGGTGCCGGATTTGAGTTTTACTTAACAGACGACCTTGTGTTGAACGGGCGAGGTACTCTCAGATTGACCGGAACCGATTTCCTCGACGATTTAGCCGGTAAGCAGGAAACAGGAGCTTTGTGGGATGCCAATGCTGACGAAAGTGACGATTTATTCCTTACATTCGGACTTGGTGTGTCTTATTATATACTCGGCGATGCCGATTATGATAAGGACGGATTAACAAATGCAAGAGAAAAAGAAATTGGTACTGACCCTTACAATCCTGATTCCGACGGGGATGGACTTAAAGACGGTGACGAAGTTTATAATTATTACACAGACCCTCTAAAACCCGACACTGATGACGACGGTCTGGGTGATTATGATGAGATTTATACATATAAGACTTCACCTGTTAAATCGGACAGCGACAGTGACGGTTTGAACGATGGTGAAGAAATTGCACGTAAGACTGACCCGCTCAATGCCGATACCGACGGTGACGGACTACTCGACGGTGATGAAGTAAAAAATTACCAGACAGATCCTTTGAATAAAGATACTGATGACGATGGACTAATTGACGGTGATGAGGCACTCAAATATGGCACTAATCCAAAATCGAAAGACAGCGACAGTGATGGTTTGGAAGATGGTGCAGAAATTAATCAGCATAAGACTAACCCGGCAAATGCCGATACTGACGGTGACGGATTGAATGATGGTGCAGAAGTTCTTACTCATAAGACTGACCCATTGTTACCCGATACTGATGGCGACGGTCTTTCAGACGGTGAAGAAGTCTTAACCCACAAAACCGATCCTCTCGTTACTGATTCCGATACAGACGGGCTCAGCGACGGTGACGAAGTGAACAAATACAAGACAAATCCTTTAAACAATGATACCGACAGAGATTTACTGAGCGACGGTGACGAAGTGAACGTTCACAAGACCGACCCGAATGTCAAGGATACTGACGGTGACGGACTCGATGACGGAGAGGAAGTAAATAAATATAAGACTAATCCTCTTAATAAAGATACCGACAATGATAAACTCGCTGACGGCAAGGAAGTATTCGAGACTAAAACTGACCCGAACAACCCTGATACTGACGGTGACACCGTGATTGACGGCGATGACGACTGTCCGCTTACCGCGGGTGTCCCAAGTGATGAAGCCGGTAGAAACGGATGTCCGCCTGCACCGAAAATTGGTACTAAGACTGACTTCCCGGATATTCTGTTTATCGTAAATACTGATAAGTTCAATTATGACATGCCGGGAACTGCTGAAAGTCTGTCTAAACTCTTAGACTATGTAAATCAATGCAAAGGCTTGCAAGTAAGAATCGAAGGCCATGCGTCAAAAGAAGGAAGTGACAAACGTAATCAAGAATTGTCTGACCTTAGAGCTAAGAGAGTTCGTACTTGGTTAATAGAGCAAGGTGTGAGTGCAGACAAAATTCGTGGTGCTATAGGCTACGGTTCTAAACAGCAGAAAATACCTGAACCAACAGGCGCTGAATTGAAAAAAATCTCAAAAGAAGACCTCGAAGCTATACGTAAACAGAATCGCCGTATTACGGTTGAAGTTGTTAGAACTTGCGACGAAGTCAAATAATATGTCGCTATTCATAAAAAAGGCTGATAAGATGTTATCAGCCTTTTTTTTTCGTAGAATTTGTCAATATTAAATTCTATAAAGTTCTTAGATAATCTTCTGCCCTTTTAATATGTTCCTGTAATTTACTTTTTTCTGTTATATCGTTATGATGAACAAGTAGCTTCATCCTTGGATTTTGAGCTAGGGAATCTCTGTTAATAGCAACAAATCTCATATATAGTGCATCCCAAATATCGCTCCATTCACCTCTACTGTAATTACTCATCTTGATTATATAGTCAGAACCCGAAAAATATGGCTTTGGACTGATTAATCCACCATCAGCATATTGGCTAATTCCATATATATTTGGAACTAAAATCCATTCATAAGAATCAATGAACATGGTCATAAACCAATCATAAATCGAGTCAGGACTAAATCCGCAAAGCTGCATGAAGTTACCAAGGAGCATCAATCGTTCATTGTGATGGCACCAACTGTATTTCAGCACTTTAGATATAGAGTCATCAACAGGCAATACTCCTGTGTTTGCTGTATAAAATTTGTCAGGGACAGGCTTTTGTACACCCCAATAATTAGAATTTCTTTGTCTGTTTCCTTCGAGTACATACACAGCTCTTATAAATTCACGCCAACCGATAATTTGTCTTATGAAATTTTCTATTGAATTTAAAGGATATTCATAATCCTCATGAAATTCAATAGTGCGATTGACAACATAGTCCGGCGATAAAATTCCGGTGTTCAACAATGGAGATAGTAGCGAATGAAACAAAAAAGGTTTGTTAGAAACAATAGCATCCTGATAAACTCCGTAAGCAGATAGACGATTAAGCAAGAAATCATCGAGAAATTGGATTGCAGATTGAAACGTAACAGGATAATTAAAATCTGATGCTACTCCTACATTATCCGGAAAATTCTTGTTAACATATTCTATCGCCTCATAAACATACTTGTTTTTCTCCGGAAATTTAATTGCCGGCACCTCAGCATTATCAGGTAATTTCTTCCGATTCTCAGAATCAAAATTCCATTTGCCTCCTACCGGCTTATCATTCTTCATCAGAATTCCGAGCTTCTTCCTTTGCCTGATATAAAAATCCATCATTGAATATTTTTCATTATCGAAGTAATTTGATATTTCATCATGTTTAACAAGAAAATTTGGTGTATCGTACAACTTTCTTGTCATTCCGTAATCACGGCAAAATTTATTGATTTGTAATTCAAGACGATAATCAACTGTTTCTCCGTGATGGATTTTTTTTACTCCCTGACGAGCAAGTGATTTAAAAATCTCACCAAGATTTCCTGCTCCATTATAATCTATATATTCTACATCTAAGCCGTATTTTACAAGATACTGACAATAGAACTTTAATGTAGCACGATGCAAAACCAACTTCTGCTTATGGAATTTATTAATACCGAAATAATGGTAGTCTTCAATAATATAAATTTTTCTACCTGTATTTACACATGGATTGAATTCATAAACCTGTCCCGGGAAAATCAGAGATACTTCCATATTTAATACTCTAAATTTTTTTAAAATTTTAAAACTAACATGATTTCAAAAGTAAATATATTCATCAATATATCACAAATATAAAATATATATTTCAGAAAAAGAAAATATCAGGTCATTAAATACCGAGTTCGATATTAATCCTGCCAATCCAGTTTAGTTTTTCATTACCGTTACTCATGTTTTCCAGCTCATTGTGAGTAATTTCGACCTGAGCCTTTGCTCTGTGATTATGAATATAATAAGTGAAACAACCGGTAATATGTCTATTGAACTCAGCCCCTTTAAATGCTTGAATTTTCTCATCAGGCACTACTGTTGCCACCCTTCCGGCAATTTCCAAATCGTCTGTGAGCAGGTATGATGCCTGCATAAGATATCCGTACCCTGCGAACACATAAGAGGGTAAACCGTCAACATAACCTGTAATCGGTTCTTCACAATTTCTTTGGGAATATTCAGTATAGAATGAAAATCCTCTGTACTTTAAGATTGCATCAGCAGATAAAAATTCCTGATTTGTCGGTTCGAGAAGTTTTTCACCTAATTGTCCGCGTGCTCGGCTTGATTTTTCATTATGAGAATAAGTACAAGCTAATGACAGTTTCGGCGTGGTTTCATAAGCTAAGTCAGACTCATAATAATCACCACCGTTTTTAAATCTTCCAAACGGCAATATCTCAGCCCTTGCCGTATAGGCAAAGTTTGCACCTTCCATTGTCGGTGCATATCTGCCGTCCCCGGAGGACAAAGCAGCTCTCAAGTTCAAGCCGGCTCCGGAAATATTTGTTGAATATGAGCCCTGCACTCCGAAATCTCTGTCTAATGTAAACTTTGAGTTTACTATGGATCTGTCGGCAAACTGTAAGTCACCGGAAGAAATAACTCTCTGTCTGTTTCCGGGCAATTTGGTCTGTCCAATACCAATTTGCAAGTCAGGTGAAAAATTCCAAAATACCATAGCATCTCTTATTATATTGGGTACATCTGAGTCTGTTGCATCCCAATCTCTTCTGGCAAATGATAATTGAATATTGAAACTGAGCTTTCTGTACAATAATCCACCGAATCTCAGTCTCATTCGCCTGACGGCAATTTCGTTACTGGCGGCGCTCAGGTTGTCATCTGATATTGTGTTGTATGTCATTTGGTTCTGCATCCTGAACCTCATTATTACCGATAATGTAGTGTCGAATGTTCGGAACACTATACCATTATCGTTAAAAATCAAAGCTTGCGGGCGACTTTGTAGTTTCTTGTGCCGATACAGTTACTGTAATTAGGAATAATCCGAAGATACTAAGCAATTTAAAAAGCATTTTATTTTATTGAATATCATTATACAAAATTTACATTTGTAAAAGTAAATCATTAATTTCAATATGTCATAAAAAAATTAAGTTAAAAATTTCTGCTTCTAAACCGAGCAAATTGTATCAATATATTTCTATGATTTTATAAAAATATTATGGACTATATGATATGTCATTTTTTGATTACTGCAATTTTCTCCAAACCGTATCCGGATTGCCTAATTTTGTTTCGAACAATATAGTGTGTTTGTCGTTTCTGTCAAGTATTCTTAATAATACATTGAGATTATCATAAGATTTCATATATACATAGAATTCACAGCCTACATCATCAATGTATGTTTCTTGCATTATTCCGACAGTGTAACCCTCAGTTTTATTTTGTACTGTTTGTGAATATACTCCATTTTGATTAATCATATCATTAGGATTTAGGTAACATACGGGGACTTCCTCTAAGAAATACATAAACCAGCGGGAAGAAAGTCCTTGTTCATAATGAAACATATCAAATCCGCGATTTTCAAGTTCCTGAGCTGCAAAACCGAATGTTCCGTTTACAAAACCGTCAACCATTTCAATAAAAGCACCATGGAAATAAGGGGATATTTCTTCATCCGACGGATTCATATTTATTTCAAGCTCGGCTTCATAGGATTGAGAGAGTATCTGTCCGTTTATCAATAATAACAAAATCAATGAAATAATATATTTCTTCATGTCCAAATATCCTAAATATATAATTAGATGATAAATCTTTACCATAAGTGCAAGAATCACATTAAAGTCATCATGATGAAATCATCACACACCTATAAAATTTATCAATTTTATTATTTACAAACTAAACACTGTCTTGGTGAATCTATTTATAGATAATTTGTTTGTTGCTGTTCTCAACTAAATCCAAACGAACGAAACTCAACAATGGTACAATTTAACTAAATAACGGTCTCTCCAAAGTCATCTAAATGTGATAATCCATTTTTTGCTTTAATATCTTCCGGATCAAGCTCCAATGCCTTCCTGTAAGCATCACGTGCATCAAATCTTTTGTCCAAGCTCAAATAGGCATCTCCTAAAAGTGCATAAGCTGAGGGACTTTCCGGATTTTCTGTAACAACCTTTCGCAGACTTGCTGCTGCTTCTTCATATAAACCAAGTCTCAAACACACTACACCAAGGTGAAAGTAAGCAACCAAAAATTTAGGATTATTTTTTGTAACATGCTTGAAGAAAGTATGAGCGTCGCTTAGATGTCCACAATGATAGGATAATATTCCAGACCAATAATAAGCCATAATAAAATTTTTATCCAACTCTATAACTTTAGCTAAAAATTTTAATCCTTTTTTTATGCTGCCTATTCTATAATATGCTAATCCTAATTCATAATATACAGTTGGAAAGTCAGGTAATAGATTAGCGGCTGATTCCAAATATTTCACAGCTTCATCCATCTTACCTAATCTGTAATACGCATTCCCGAGGTGTTTGTGCACTATACCTATGTTGGGATTACGTTCGATTGCCCTGTGATAATGATCTATTGCTGCCTGATATTGGCCGTTAGTTTCATGTTGATAAGCTTCGAGTATATCTTCATCATCTGAATCATATTTGACTTTCATCTCATGGTCTGTAAGCATAGTTACCTCATGTTTAATGTATTAATTTAATTTTCAATTACGTTTTATACTAATTATTTATATTTTGCAGTTTACGAATTATAATTACATTTAGTATAGATTTCATGAAAAAAATCTCCTCATTAAGTATTAATGAGTGCTCAGGTTTGAATTTTTGTACCTGTTAAACACTTCAAAATATTTTTAATTCATCATAAATCGGGGAAGTACAACTAATGCAAGTATGAAGAGCAACAAACGCCGAAGTTTTAGCCTCAGCGTTTGTTCGATTATTCATAAGTATTCATTATAACACATATAACTATGATTTGACACCATGTGTCTCAGATAATGTTTTCTTAATATTTTCGATACCGGAAATCGGCTCACTGCAAGATTCACCGGAGCAAACATAAGCGGTCGGCTGACCATCTAAAGCCAGCATATCTTGCATATATTCGGGGAGTGATTTTAATGAATGGTCATTATTGATAATCCTGATATTTACCAAGGGATTAAATTTAGAACGAATATCAGACATTAATTGTCTGACCCCGTATTCATCATTACCGGGTATGAAGACAAGGTCCAAAGTACCGTTCAAGAATCTTTCCAGTCCGGTGATAAAGAAAGTATAGGCACTCGGCACATTATTTATTGCTGAGGCAAACGCTCTGACCGATTTTTCGGCTTGATTGTAATAATCAATATTATAAGTGTAGGAATAAAGTCTTGACAGAACTTCAATCATCACTGAGTTACCGGAGGGCATAGCTCCGTCATAGATTTCTTTCTTCCTTGCAATCAATTTTTCCGAAGTATTTGAAGTAAAGAAAAATCCCCCATTTTCATCTGCAAAACGTTCGATAAATACTTTGCATACTTTTTCTGCTTTATCAAGATATGACTTATCCTTGGAATAATCATAATATTCAAGTAGAGCAAGCATGTAAAATACGTAGTCATCTATCATACCATGAACGGCAGATTCACCGTCAATATACAAATGATAAAGAGTATAGTCCGACTTCAGCATATTCAGCTCGAGGAAATCAAGTACGGACTTCGCAAATTCACCATAAGACTCATTATCGAAAGCCATAGCAGCTTTTGTCAACGAATATGCAGCAAGAGAATTCCAATCTGTCAGCACCTTATTGTCAAGACTCGGTCTGATTCTTTTTTTTCTGATATCATATAATTTTCTTAACGAAATGTTCAACCTTTCTTCTACTTCGGAATTTGTAATAGAATATTCTGTGGCTATTTGCTCTATTGACTTAGTTCTGTGTAATATATTCTTACCTGTAAGAGTGCCCTTTACTTCATCAAAATAATTCCCCTTATTGCGAATATTGAACACATCGCAGAAGAACTCTACATCACCCATGAGAACTTGTCTGATTTCGCTTATTTCCCAAAGATAAAACTTGCCTTCTTCACCTTCGCTGTCAGCGTCTTCTGCCGAGAACAAAGCTCCTTTCCCGTCATAAAGTTCATTTTTCAAATATTTAATTATCTCGTCAACAGTATCTTCGAAAATCTTGTCGCCGTTGATTTGATATGCTTCTGTGTAAGCAAGCAGAAGGAGAGCTTCATCATAAAGCATTTTTTCGAAATGAGGCACTTTCCATTCGGCATCGGTAGAATACCTGTGAAAGCCGTAACCGACATGATCATAAATCCCACCTTGTCGCATAAATCGTAGTGTATTCAGTGCCATATCCACTGCTTCAGGTGAATTGTGCAATCTACCATATCTGAACAGGAAGAGAAGATTGTGAGGAATTGGAAATTTTGGACGATTACCGAATCCTCCGTTCAATTCATCATAAGTACTTGCAAGTTCGTAAAATGCTTTTCTAAATATACCATTATTTATAGTTTCATTTCCCGCTTTATAATTAACGGAATTTAATTGTTGAGTAATTTCCTCTGATTGTTGAGTAATGTCATCTCTAAACTTATTCCACACATCGCGTGTTCTGATAATTATGTCCTTTATACCCGGTCTGTCGCCGCGTTTCTCGGTAGGAAAATATGTACCTGCAAAAAAAGGTTTAGCATCGGGTGTCATAAGTATAGTCATAGGCCAGCCACCACTTCCTGTCAACATCTGACAAACAGTCATGTAAATACTATCTACATCGGGGCGTTCTTCTCTGTCAACCTTGATTGCGACAAATATTTCATTCATCAAACTTGCAACTTCCGGATTGCTGAAGGATTCATGCTCCATGACATGGCACCAGTGGCAGGTAGAATATCCAATTGATAGGAATATTGGTTTATTTTCCTCTTTTGCTTTGTTAAAAGCTTCTTCTCCCCAAGGATACCAATCAACAGGATTAGATTCATGTTGTTTCAGATACGGGCTCTTTTCTCTTGATAATCTGTTTAATCGTAACTTATCGGAATGCAATACTTAACTCCGTTAAAAATAATTTAAATTCTCGAAATACGACGATAAATGTCGGATTTTAATTTTTTTCTGAACTAAAATGCTAAATTAATTTCAATGTTATAATTTTATTAAAAAAATGAATAAAATTCAGAAATCAAATCTATATATGTATTAGTAAGATTCTGTTCATAATCTTTAAAAGTTTATGATATTGGGCTAATTTATGAATGTTTATTTGCCACAAGATTCAATTAATATCGTACAAAATATACCAAACCAAATCGTAAACCGAGTCTGTTAGAAACATCATTATGTTACGGAGAGCCCATATAAAAACATTTTCATAACGTAATTTTATTAATAGAAAAAAATTGCTATTTTTGTTTTTTAAGATATTATTTTATTGATAAATAAAATTGTCTGTTTATAAACTATACGTTAAAGTGTTATGAGTAAATTTAACCCTTTTAACTCTACAATCTTCAACAAAATAGTCATGGCTACAACAGGAGCAGTACTTGTATTGTTTCTGATAGGACATTGTCTTGGTAATCTGCAAGTATTTTTGGGGAAAGATGTATTTAATACTTATGCTCATTTTTTGCAGTCAACCGGCGAATTGTTATGGATTGTCAGAATTGTATTATTAATATGTGTCATTCTTCATGTCATAACATCATTAAAGCTTAAATTGCTGAATAATGGTGCCAAGCCTGAAGGATATAAAGTTAAGAGTTATGTAAAGTCCACTCTTTACTCTCGTTCAATGATATATACCGGAATAGTAATATTTCTGATGGCATTATATCACATACTTCATTTTACGGCTCACGTAACTAACCCGGAATATGCTGTCATGGAAGAGAGCTATGGACCAAAGCTACGAACAGAAGCGATGGTTGAAGTTAAAGGCGATGTGATTGCTGTTAGTGCCGGTGACGGAATTTTCAAAAGACATGATGCCTACAACATGGTAATCAGCGGATTCAGCAAGTGGTATATATCTGTTGTATATATATTGTTTGTATTCTTTGTTGGTATGCACTTGGCACATGCAGTCCAAAGCATGTTCCAGACCTTAGGTCTGACAAGTCAGGAATTAAGCCCAAAATTAAACGTGCTTAGCCGTGTAATAGGGTGGGGTTTATTTGTCGGTTTCAGTTCAGTACCGATAGCCGTATTGATTTTTGGATTAGGTAAAGGAGTAACAGGAATATGAAATTAGAATCAAAATCCCCAACAGGACCACTTGACAAGTCATGGGACAAACACAGATTTGATATGAAGCTTGTGAATCCTGCTAATAAGCGAAAATTTAAAGTATTAGTTGTAGGTACCGGTCTTGCAGGAGCATCAGCAGCAGCTACTCTCGCAGAACTTGGCTATGTTGTCGAAGCATTTACATACCATGACAGTGCGAGAAGAGCACACAGTATAGCTGCTCAGGGTGGTATTAATGCTGCTAAGAATTACCAAAATGACGGTGACAGTATTTGGAGATTATTCTATGATACAATCAAAGGTGGTGACTTCAGAGCTCGCGAAGCTAATGTTTATCGTTTAGCCCAAGTAAGTAATAATATAATTGACCAGTGTGTTGCCCAAGGTGTGCCTTTTGCACGAGAATACGGTGGAACACTTGCAAACAGGTCATTTGGCGGTGCTCAAGTATCCAGAACTTTCTATGCGAGAGGTCAAACAGGACAGCAGCTTCTATTGGGTGCCTACTCTGCTATGATGAGAATGGTTGGAGCCGGAAAGGTGAAAATGCACGTCCGCAAAGAAATGCTCGATGTTGTCGTTATTGATGGTCAGGCACGTGGTATCGTAACACGCGATTTGACGACAGGCAAAGTTGAATCACACGTCGGTGATGCAGTTGTTCTTGCAACAGGTGGATACGGAAATGTGTTCTTCTTGTCAACAAATGCGCAAGCTTGCAATGTTACTGCTACTTACAGAGCTTACAAAAAAGGTGCTGCTTTCGCAAACCCCTGCTATACTCAAATTCACCCTACTTGTATCCCGGTAAGCGGTGACTATCAGTCAAAGCTTACTCTTATGTCAGAATCATTGAGAAATGACGGCAGAATCTGGGTACCAAAGAAACGTGACGACAAGAGAAGACCTGAAGATATACCCGAAAATGAAAGAGATTATTATCTCGAAAGAAAATATCCAAGCTTCGGTAACTTGTCACCACGTGACATCTCCTCACGTGCAGCTAAACAAGTTTGTGATGATGGCAGAGGCGTCGGGCAATCTGGTTATGGTGTTTATCTTGATTTTGCCGATGCTATTAATCGCCTTGGTAAAAGTGCTATAGAAGAGAGATACGGAAATCTCTTCGAAATGTATGAAAGAATTACCGGAGATGACCCATACGTAACTCCTATGCGTATTTATCCGGCTTCACACTACACTATGGGAGGATTATGGGTGGATTATAACCTTATGAGTACAATACCCGGATTGCATGTTGTCGGTGAAGCAAACTTCTCTGACCATGGCGCTAACAGACTCGGTGCCAGTGCTCTTATGCAAGGATTGGCTGATGGTTATTTTGTGCTTCCCTATACTATTGGCAACTATTTCGCTTCAAATAATTTGGATAAATCAATTGATACAAGTCATACTGAATTCAAAAAAGCTGAAGAAGATGCTAAAACAAGAATCAATAAACTGCTTTCAATCAAAGGTAAGCGTACTCCTACTTCTTTCCATAGAGAGATGGGTAAGTTATTATGGGATAAGGCCGGAATGGCACGAAATGAAAAAGGTTTGAAAGAAGCTTTGGAAAAACTGCCAAGTATTAGAGAAGAGTTTTGGCAGAATGTTAATGTTACCGGCGAAAATGAGGACTATAATATCGCTCTGGAAAGGGCTTTAAGAGTTGCTGATTTCCTTGAATTCTCTGAATTACTCGTATGGGATGCACTTGAAAGAGATGAATCTTGCGGTGCTCATTTCCGCGAAGAACATCAATCCGAAGAAGGTGAAGCTGTGCGAAACGATAAAGATTTTGCTCATGTTGCTGCTTGGGAATTCAAAGGTATTGATTCTAAACCGGTTAGACATATTGAGCCACTCGAATTTGAAAATGTTCAGTTAACAGTCAGGAGTTATAAATAATGAAATTGACATTAAATGTTTGGAGACAAAAAAATAAAAATGCGAAAGGCGAATTTGTCAAATATGATGTAAATGACGTTAGCGAACACATGTCCTTTCTCGAAATGTTGGATGTTCTCAATGAAGACCTTATGAACAAGGGAGATGAACCGGTAGCTTTCGATCACGACTGCCGAGAAGGTATTTGTGGATGTTGCTCCCTCACAATAAACGGTCGTCCGCACGGTGAAGAAAAAGCTACTACTACCTGCCAGCTCCACATGAGAAAATTCAATGACGGGCAGACTATTTACATAGAGCCGTTCAGGGCGAAAGCCTTTCCTGTTGTCAAAGATTTGGTTGTGGACAGAAGTTCACTCGACCGTATTCAGGCAGCGGGCGGTTATGTTGGAATTGGTACAGGTCATGCACCTGATGCTAATGCCCTTCCTGTACCAAAGGAAAAAGCAGATTTATCTATGGATGCAGCTCAGTGTATCGGTTGTGGCGCCTGTGTTGCCGCTTGTCCAAACGGTGCCGCTATGCTCTTTACCGGTGCAAAAGTAAGCCAGTATGCTCTTCTCCCTCAAGGACAGGCAGAGCGTAAGAAACGTGCCTTAGCAATGGTAGAACAGATGGACAAAGAAGGCTTTGGCGCTTGTACAAATCACTATGAGTGCGAAGCGGCATGCCCTAAAAGCATATCTGTGAACTTCATAGCTATGCTCAATCGTGAGTATATGAGTGCTTCTATTTTTGGAAAGAAGTAATTTGTGATATTATAAAAAATTCCGGCTGTCGCTTTAATTAGTGGCAGCCGGAATTTTGATTATCAGTAATTCCTG
>JBAYPL010000053.1:0-12610 GCA_041677745.1 Kapaibacterium sp. (SeqCode) | reverse complement strand
TCCTCTCTTGCATTGAGTGATGCAACTTCTGCCGATTGAGGTGGTGGTCTGATTGTAAAAGGCGCTTGTTCCGGAAATAATACATCTCTTTGTATTGAAATTTCCAATCCGCCTTGAGCAACAACAGAAGGAAGCAACTTTACATTTCCGCCGACAACGACTGTCCCCGTTCTTTCATTTATCACCACACGTGCAGCTACATCACTCACAATATCGAGCTGTTCAATTTGTGCTATAGTCTGCATTAATTGGTTTTGGTTCTGTCCGTTAGGTAATGCAACTTCAACAGTACCTGAATTGACCGGTACAGCACTGTTAGTCATTCCTGCAACTGAATTTACTGCATCAGCAATCCGAGATGAGGTAGTGAAATCAGGATCCCTTAGGTTGATTCTCAAAATATTCCCGTCAATATAGTCTGCTTCAATATTACGCTCGAGAATTAATCCATTTGGAACCCTACCCGTAGTTGTGAAATTCTTTCCAACTTGTGAACCTAAGGAAGAAAAATCATATCCGCCAACCGATAGAGGTCCTTGAGCCATACCGATAATTGTGCCGTCAGCAGTTGACAGAGGAGTTAAAATCAATACTCCTCCTTGTAAAGACATGGCATCTCCCACAGATGAAACGTTCACATCAACTTTAGAGCCTGTACGCATGAAAGCAGGTATGGTCGCAGTCACCATTACAGCCGCCACATTCCTTATTCTCGGATTCCTCTCAGGAACCGTCAAACCGAATCTTTTCAACATATTTGTTACAGATTGGACTGTGTATGTAGTTTGCTGGTTATCACCTGTTTGATTCAATCCTGTAACTAAACCATAACCGATAACCTGCACACCTGTTACACCCTCAATAACTGCTATGTCTTTAATCCTTGCGGCATGCAAATCTCCAAAGGCTATCAACGCGATAGAGAACAATAAGGTTACTATTTTTAATTTTGCTATCATCAGAATAAAAATCTCAAAAATTTAGTGAGTAGTCCGGGTTCCTGAATCTGAGATACAGTGCCTTCACCTTCAATTAGTAAAGTGAGGTCTAATATAGAGAATGAATTAATCGAGTTATCGGTCCCAATATCAACCGGTCTAACTATACCTTTAAGTACAATAGTTTGTACTTCGCCATTAACCTTAGTTTTACGTGTACCTTCAATTCTGAGATTTCCGTTTTCGACAATCTCCATCACCTTAACGCTTAGTCTTGAGCGAATTCTTTCGTTTCTGCCTGTATTACCTCGGCTCTGATGTCCTGTTCCTGTATTCACACCGCCATTACCTTCAAATCCTCCGTTACCTGATGAAAATTCTATCCCGCCTTGAATATTAGAATTTCTGCTTGTGTTAGTATTGGCAGAATTGTCGGCTTGTGTATCTTCCATGATAAGAACCGTAATGGCATCACCGGGTTTGAAAGCTCTGACATCCGAGAACATTGAACGTGAATTATTTTGTATGAATTGTGAAAACACTGGTGTAGAAGCAACAATAAAAATCAATAAATATACGATTTTCAACATTTTCTTTCTCCTCAATTTTGGGTGTAATTATCAAATGAAACTAATACACTGCCACTTTCGGTAACCTTGCCGCTAATCACTGCCGGTGAACCGTCACGCTTGACTCTTACAAATTGTCCGACAGAACCGTCCTGCAAGGCTGCACCGGTACATCTAATTACAACGGCGCCCGATTGTACGATTAATGTAACTTTGTCACCTCTCTTGACAATTATTCCGTTTGACAACATTTCCCTACTTATGGCTTTACCCTTCATTAATGAGCGGTTTAAGGTCATGCCAACGATTTCATTCATATCAAGTGGAATTTCTTCTGAATTTAGACTAATCCTTGTCAGTTCTAAATCACTTTCTTTGATGATTGTATTTGAAGGTATTGCCCTGACTGAAACCCAGACATCTTTAATAATTTTGAGTCGTATGTTCAAATCATGATATTTGAGAACCTTGCCGTCTTTTGAAAATTTAATACCAACCGTGTTTATTCCGGGTTTTAACTCATTATCGAACATAAATTCAGCTTGAACATTATCTTCTTCAAATTCATAATCTGAAATTAAGCTAATGAACTCATTTTCGAAATCGTCCGAAATTTTATCCTCAATAATACTTAGTAATGCCGATTTCACTCGTTCTGTCGAAAAGGTTGATTTAGCTGACAAAACAGAAAAATTAAATATTGAAATGCCTACAATAAGAATTACCGTAACCGGTATTTTCTGAAAACAATTCGATATTTTAAATAATAAGTTCATTATCTCTTAAGGTTTACAGCAGTTGCTAAAATATCATCCGCGGTTCTGACTGATTTTGAATTCAATTCATAAGCTCTCTGAGCATTTATCATGTTTACCATTTCTTCAACAATATCCACGTTGGAAGATTCAAGATGAGCCTGAATCAATTCTCCAGTATTGATTGCACCGGGAATTTCGAGTAAAGGAACACCGGATGCCGGAGACTCCGTGAATAAGTTAGACCCGAGCGAGCGTAAACCTCCGGGATTAATAAATCTTGCTAATTCTATCTGTCCCAAAGTTTGCTCATCAGCTGAACCATCGGACAAGATACTGACTACTCCATCTCGTGATATATTTATTTGGACAGCATCATTAGGTATAGTCAAGCCGGGTTCAAGAAAGTATCCCTGTGAATTTACCACCTGTCCGTTTCTGTTAAGTTGGAATGACCCGTCACGTGTATAAACAAATGAGTTATCCGGTCTTCTAAGAACAAAAAAACCTTCACCGTTTATTGACATATCCAGAGGATTCTCTGTACTTTTTATATCACCCTGCAAGAATATCTTCTTCGTGGCTGTCAGTTCAGTTCCTGAACCAATCTGAACTTCATTCAAGGGCTCTGCTCCGGAATTAGTAGAATTTCCTGCCGGTTTCAATGTTTCATAAAGCAAATCTTGAAACTCAGGTCTAGATTTTTTAAAGCCTGTAGTATTTATATTCGACAAATTGTTTGATATTATTTCAATATACTTTTGTTGTGCCGAAAGACCGGTAGCAGCTGTTCTTAATGTTTTATCCATAATTAATATCCTTCTTTATATTCAGCAGTGTTTTACTTGTCATATCTTAATATCACTCCAAATCTAATTATCTTATAATTCTAAATGAACTTTGCTAAACTGATAGATTTGTCGAGAGTATTATCATTAGTTTGCAAGACCTTACTGCCTGCATCATACATTCTCTGCAATTCAATCATCTGAACCATTTCTTGAACAATATCAACATTGGAACCTTCAAGCCATCCTTGTCTAATATTAGTCAGAGCTGGTTCAATTTCTTCCTTTTCGGCATCATCAGGCAGTTTGAATTGTGATTTTTCAATTCTTTCAAGCTCTTTATAATCCTTGGGAATAGTGATTGCGATTCTTCCGATTTCAAAATCATTGACAAAAACCTCACCCGTCGAAGCAATTCTAACACTTCTTGCGGTATTATCTCCGGTTATGGCATGACGTGAAAAGAACTCCCGCTGTACGCTGATGGGACCATCTGCTCCCTGAAGTTTTTTGCCGTCCATGGTTACTATTTGTCCGTCAGACGATAACTTGAAATTGCCCGCACGGGTAAGGTATTTATTGTCATCGTCATCCGTGACAGTAAAAAATCCTTCTCCGTCTATTGCTAAGTCAAAAGGGTTCTCAGTGTACTGCATACTTCCTTGTGAAAAGTCATAATACTGTGTTGAAGCAATATCACGTTGTTCAGCATCACCCTCTGTATTGTTAAAAATGTTCTGAGCTTCGACCAGATTCCGTTCAAAAACTGAGGCTCGCTTATACCCGACAGTATTGGCATTGGCAAGGTTGTTTGCCGTAACTTCAAGTCGCGACATTTGACTTTGCATGCCTAAAGCTGCTGTATAAATCTCTTTAACCATATTCAATAACCTAACAATAAAGTAAATCCGTTCATTAACTTATTAACAAGTGTTATGCCACCTGAATCACTATATATCACCTTGTTTATGCCGGATTACATAATAGCCTTTTAATTTAACAATTTACACAATATTCTTGTTTTTAATGTTAGGAATTGTTACTTATTTAGGATTCAAATTTTCGGTTTAATTTTAGCCAATGGCTAATATTAACATATTTAGCAATATGTCTCTTCACAAAATATGAACTGCATTAATTGTTACAATTAAGTGTGATATTGTTGTAAGGAAAATCGGATAACAAATAAATGGTTGGATGGTTTATACTTTTTTGAGATTAATCCCTTGAAAATATAATATAAATTCAAGTTATTAAGTTAGCGGGACACTGACTGTTTGTATAGTATATCATTGCAATATTCTATTGATTTGATAATGGAATTTAAACAATGTATAAGTGTCCCTGAATCGCACTCATTTGATGCAAGTAAAACTCGGGCAGATATATCTGAAAAGGCTTCAATGCCATGATTATCAGCATGTTCATTGAATTCTTCAAGTAAAATTCCCAATCCTTCAGAATTTTTACTGCTTATCATGTTGTTTAGTCTTTGTTTAAATCTCTCTTCAAAGATATCAATAAACCCTATCAGCAATTTTCTGTCAATTGATTCAACCAAATTTCCTGCGACCAACATATTAATTTCTTTGTCGTAATCTTGTTCATAAAAACAATCATTCGCTTGTTCTTCGCAAGGAAGATACTTTATTAAGCATTCTGTGAGTTCGTTCTTATTGAATGGATTGGAAATATAATCATTATATTTTATATTTTTGGAATTCTTCTTTATGGGGTTTGTTTCATCGGAATAAGCAATAACCGTTGTATCTGAAAAAATTGATAAATTTAAAATTCTGTTTTGAATATTAGCCTGATTAAACACTGATTCATTTGTTAAAATCACATCAAACTTTACTTTCGTAATTAACTCTTCAGCTTCAATCCTATTAACTGCTTCATAAAATTTCAACTTACCATTACTGAGGTTCGTTTTAATCACATCCCTGTTGAAATCTTTAGAATCAATTATCATTAGAGAAGCGGAACCAAACTTACGGCTCTCCGCAGGAATTTGCAATTCATTGCCAAATAAGCTGTTTTGACGAACTTTAACTTTATTTAATACGATATCAAAATTCATTTCCCCGCGATCTGACCGATTATATTTTACTTCTCCACCCAAAAACTCGATTAATTTTTTTGAAATTACAAGTCCAAGATAAGCAGAATTGTTACCTTGAATGTCAGCATCATAATCGTTCATATTCAAAATATTATCTATATCAATATTGCCTGAGTCCTTGATGGTATTAATTCGAATCCTGACATCAACTAAATTTTTACCGTTACAATAAGGTATATCTACAATTATATTAATATCTTTGGTACACAATACATTGCTGAAATGTAAAATAATATTATAGAGTATTTGACGCAGACGAAATTCATCAAAGTATATCAAATCAGGAAAATCTCCATTAATACTAATGTGTATATCTGATTTATTCAATTCTAATTCATCAAAAAATAAAGATTTCAAATCATCAAAGAAATTTCTTATAGAAATGAACTCTTTTTTGACATTCAATATTCCTGCATCAATCTTTGAATAATCGAGAATATCACTTACAAAAGCCAATAAATTTTGAGAATATTTATAAATTGAACTGATATTTTTTTTTTGTTTCTGTTCAAAATCTTGACTCAACAGTAATTCTGAAATTACGAGAATTGAATTCAACGGTGATTTCAATTCGTTACTAATTTTTGTAATGAATAATGATTTGGCTTTGTTTGATTCTTCTGTATCTTTTATTTGTGACCTTAAATTCATCTCCAATTCACAACGTTTCATTGAAGCAGCAAATAATTCGCCTGCCGTTTTCAGAAGATAAATTTGTTCCTCATCCCATTCCTTTTGTTTTTGTACAGAGTCAAATCCGATAAACCCTATTAGAACTCCATCATAGTACATCGGTGCAGCTAATAGCGACTTAATACCTTGTGATAGGAGTATTTCTTTCTCCGGATGCATCAAATCATACAAGTCTTCAACCGATGGAATATACACACACTCGTTTCTGTTGAATTTATTCATCCAGTCCGGTGCAATAGAAAGCGGAATCTTCTGCAATCTGTCAATCTCTGAATTTATACCTTCGGAACACCACTCATAAATATTATCACAAACATTTTCAATGGAGTTGTGCTTGAAAATATACACCCTGTCAACTTTAGTAAAAACACCAATCTGAGCAAGTGACAATTTGATTATTTTATCAAAATCTTTCAAATTTACTTGCAATAAATCAGATGAAATTGAATTTATCAAATGGTTTAACGAGTTTAGATATTCGAGTCTTATTTCATTAAGTTTCTGCTTTTTGACATCTCTGATTAAAGCTATGACTCTTTCTTCCGAAAGTTTGCTTAATCTTGCTTCATAATATTCAGAGCCGTTTCTACTTTCGTAATAATAGTCAAAAACAACCTGTTTATCTTCATCAATTGATTTACTTATTCCTTCAATATAGGAATCGCAAATATTATCAGGAAGGAAAATACTAATATGTTTATTTATCAAATCTGCTGGATTTACACTTTGATTTGAAGATTCTGATGAATAGTAATCGAGGATATTTCCGTAAGAATCTAAGATTAAGAAAAAATCCGGTAATGAATTAAGCAACTTATCCTTTTCGCTTATCAGCTTTTGTTCATATTCTCTGTTGTTAATCGGTGAATTGTCAAATTTATTCAACGATAGATTAACACTAACAGGAATATTTTCAGGCTCATAAATTTCGGTACGACCTTTAATCAATAATTTTGAATCATTACGAGAAATCAGTAAATATTTTTCCCGGACAAGTCGAAGCATACCGTCAGGTAAGATAATACGTTTGATGAGTGAAGCAGAGTTTTTCTTGTATAGAGCTTCTAAGACCAAGTGGAATTTATCCTTGTCTTGTTCATAGGTCATATCTTCAAACAGAGTGTAATTATCTCTAAATTCGCTCTGAGGCCTTCCAAACACTGTGTCGGCTGTAATCCCCATGTGGAGGACTTTGATCTCAGGATATTCTATTGTCCAGTTAACCTCTTCAGCAAAACCAAAACCGGCTTGAGAATCATAAAGATGCTCAGTATTCTCAAACAAAGAGAAAATCTCATCTGTGTCCAACACGGATTTCGCTGTTAACTCTGATTTCATCTTTATATAGTTTTGCTTTTCCGACATCAAAAAAAAATAAATACAATTCATGACTATACAAAAGTAATAGTTTGGTTTCAGACCTTATTAAGTATATGTACTGAAATAACAAATTCGGCTTCCTAATGTAAAGATTTGCTTTTGACTGCAAATTCAGTTTGAATTATTTAAAAAAATTAGTTAATTTTACAAATATTCTATCTGTAATTTTATAAAGGTTAGTTATGAGAGCATATTTTCTAAGTTTCATCTTAGCCATGTTTTGCACATTAGTATCTTGTTCCGATGATTCAGGAACAAATAATAGTTCGGAATACAAAATCCAAATGGATATAAGCGGAGACCAGACATTAGAGTTCAGGACCAATACTGCAAACATTATTGTTCCTCCGGCTAATCCGATTTATCGAATATCCGGCTCAATGACCAACAACGGTATGACACATACATTTTCAATATTAATTGATGACGTATGGTTAGACAAGGACACAATTGACCTTACCAGAGATTTAAACATGATAACGTTTGCTTATGACGCAGGTAAGGATGGTAATACATATCGGGCAGTAGCCGGTACATTCATAGTTGAAGATTTATCTTCAAATAGAGCTAAAGGTACATTCAGTGCAACTTTAGCAAAATTGGGACATTTAGAAACTACAATCACGATAACAAATGGAAAAATTGATATTTCCAAATAACACACAAGAAATGCCTATAATCGAAACTGTTGTTACTGTAAAAAATCGAGCAGGTCTTCACACAAGACCTGCTGCCGGATTAGTTAAGATGTGTGCCAAATTTCGCTCAGAAATTTTTCTTTCCAGAGACGGATTTGAGATTAATTCAAAGAGTATTATCGGTGTAATGACATTAGCAGCGGAACAAGGGTGCAATCTGGAATTGCGTGTAGAGGGTGATGATGCTGAAGATGCAGTTAAAGCAATAAGTGAATATTTTGAAGATGGTTTCGGAGAACCATTCTGATGTTAGCCGAAACACTCATACCGGATTCGAGGCATAAAGCTGAAACTGTTTCTCAAGGGTTTCTGAAAGGCATACCTTCATCGTCGGGCATAGCTATCGGAAATGCATTAGTAATTGAACATGAATCTGTTCTATCCGCAGATATAATGGTTTCAATGGACATGACTGATAATGAGTGTCTTAGATTTAAAAATGCTGTTAAGCAGCTTTCCGAAGAATTTGAAGAAGTAATAGTAAGCTCTCATTCATTGGCTGCCGGAGCCGTTGCAATTATTGACACCTATAATCAATTGATTAATGACGATTTCATTAATTCTAAAGTCATACAAAAAATCAGCGAGGGATTTTTGGCTGAGAGTGCTGTCATACGTGAATTTGAATATCAGAAAAATATTTTCAGAAATTCAAAAGATCAAATTTTGCGAGAACGAGTAATTGACCTCGATAACATCAAGCGTCGAATATTGTCGGCTTTATCGCATCATACACCGGACTATTCCACTGGCATGGGTAAAATACTCGTTGTTCAGACCATCTCCCCTACCGATTTGGTGAAATATAAGGAAGCCGGTGCAGTCGGATTAATAACCGAAGTAGGCGGTATAGCTTCTCATGCTTCCATACTTGCTCGCTCATTCGAAATGCCGGCTGTAATCGGTGTCAAAGATGCTGCAAAGGTAATTTCTAATGATGCAGGAGTAATTATTGACGGATTTACCGGTTTGATTATATACAATCCTGATTATGCCTTATCCAAACGTTATGAGAAGAGAGTCAGTGAAATAATCGAGCATAAAAATTCACTCGGAAAACTTGCTAAAATCAAGCCTGAAACTATTGACAAAATACATATAAGACTACTCGCTAACGTGGACAGGTTGGAAGATGTCAAGTCTGCACTGTTACTCGGTGCTGAGGGAATCGGGCTTGTAAGAAGCGAATCGTTGCTTTCTAATACAGGGAAAATTCCGGATGAAGATATTCAATTCGGCTGGTATCGTGAAATAGCCGACAGAATGTATCCACAGGAGGTAACACTGCGTTGTTTTGATATTGGTAGCGATAAATTTTCCACAGGTATTCCACTACATGAGAACAATCCTGCCTTAGGACTCAGAGGGATACGTTATTTGCTTTATAGCAGAGAGATTTTCTCGTCACAAATACGCGCTATACTACGAGCATCGGTAAATAAAAATGTTAGAATCATGCTTCCTATGATTTGTGATGTCTCTGAGTTACTTACAGCAAAATCAATCATCAAGGAGTGCATGAAAGAACTTGAAGAATCAGGAGTCCCTTTCGATGGCAATATCCCTGTTGGGATAATGATTGAAACTCCTTCAGCAGTAGTAACAGCCCGTAATCTGGCGAAAATAGCCGATTTCTTCTCGATTGGAACAAATGACCTGACTCAATATACCCTTGCAGCCGACAGAACTAATGAACTCGTCACAGAATACTACGACTCTTTTCATCCTTCTGTACTCAAATTAATTGAATTTACTTGTAAAATTGCGAAAGAAGCCGGTATCTCGGTAAGTATTTGCGGTGAGCTTGCCGGACATGCAGCTGCTACCCCCCTTCTGATAGGGATGGGAGTCAGCCAACTGAGTGTTCCTCCCAATCTATTGCCGGAATTGAAAAACCGTATCTTGAACCTTGATTATTCCGAGAGCAAGAAGCTTTCCGAAGAATTATTAGAAATGAACAATTCTCATGATATTTTAAAAATCCTTGAATCAGAGCAATAATAGATTATTTTCGTGATAATAAAAGTTATTTGAACAACATAATTACAAAAAAATCAGCTTGAATATCAAGCTGATTTTTTATATTACTCGTATGTAGTAACTGACAAATAATTTATTGTTTAATATGCTTATTCAAAGTTTCAATCAACTCGTCACCTCTGAGGTAATCGGTAGATAATATTTTTCCGTTCGGGTCAATTAAGAATGTTGTAGGCACTCCGAATACTTCAAAAGTATTTATAATATCGCTATCCCAATTTCCACCGTAAGAATGTAACCAAGGCAAATTGGTTGAAATCTGCTCTTCTTTGCTTAACCATGGGAATTTGTCTGCTTTGTCCTTGAATTTCTTTACTACTTGAGCAGATGCATCAATAGCAACACTATAAATTGTAAATCCTTTATCCTTGAACTTTTCGTATGCTTCCACTAAATATGGAATTTCTTGAAGACAAGGCATACACCATGTACCCCATATATCAACCAGAACAAATTTTCCTTTTAAGCTTTCCGGAGTAACAGTTTGAGTTGTATCATCTAAATTTTTTAATTCAAAATACGGAACAGATTTACCTGTCATAATGTTCCTATCATCACCGATTTCAAATTTTATGCGTTTTGCTTCTTTAGTGTGTTTATAATCTTCCTGTAATATTTTGTAATAATGCTTTTTTAATTCAGTCAATTCATTGTAATGACAGTACATGGTAAGGATTCCTAATGCACCTGATTTTACTTCATCGGATTGATTTGACTCAAGTACTTTATAAACATATTCAGGATTTTCAATATTGCCGGACAAAATTTCCGCAAATACAAAATTATAATAAGTAACGGGAATCTTCCAGATACTTGAATTTACATCTATTTCGAGTACTTCATTCAATAATTGTTTATTAATAATATCACCAACCCCTCTTATGTTAACTCCATCATGAGCTATGTGTATATATTCGAGAATGGCAAGGTTTCTGATATTTTTGTCGTTAATATCTTCGATAAATTCTCCGGCAGACAAAAGATATTTTCTTTTGATTTCAGCCATTTCTTCAGTTTTACTTTCATGAGTAAGACCTTCATTCAACAAAGCTAATGACCTTTCACTTAAATAATTGTCAAACTCTTGCAATACTTTCTGATATGAAACAAAATCAATATGATAATCTTCATCATCAATCTCGAGATCGGATTCATAATCGCCGGTAGGATAGTGTAAAGGGTTAAAATTGATATGGAATTTTCTTGATTTATCTACAAGAACTGAGTAATAGTCTCCGCCATTATCATAAATATAAAAGTCGGATTGTGAACCGTTGAAAGTTCTGCCTGACAAGGACTTTTGATATACTGGAAGTATCTGATATTTCAAGGTATCAGAATGATGCTCAATCTCAAATGAATATGTACCATCATCATTGGGCTTCATAAAGTCATCACTTTCAAAATCAAAATCATTGAAATCACTTAAAATTTTTATGCCTACTAAATCTTGTTTTATTATGTTCGGAAGCAATTTAGATTTGATTTCAAGTACGAGGTCTTGAGTTGGAATGGGAAATTTTTGAGAGATACTTTGATGATTCGCAGCCGAAAATGTCAGCTCAGCAAAAATTGAATTATTAAGTTCTATTTCGAAATTACCACCATCGTCAGCTTTTATAATATAGGTTTTTCCATCATCATCTTTATAGGTTACATGTGCCGTTTCAGGACTTTCCGACCTTTGTGTCTGGATTTTACCTTTGATTGTAAGGTTTGAATATAAGTTTGAACTCAAACTTATCATAAATATCAAGAAAATAATTATTTTATTCATATATTATACCGAACAATTATTAATTGCTTAAAAAAGTATAAACATTAAGAATATTGTATAAAAATTCCTATTTTTGCTTTATATCTATTTATTTAATTGAGATTTAAAATGAAGTACGAAATATCTGACCGAATATCTTCAATGCCGACATCAATTTTCGCAATTATGAGCAAAATTTCTGCTGAGTTCAATGCCGTAAATCTCGGACAAGGCTTCCCCGATTTCGACGGACCGACATCTTTGATGGAAGAGGTGAATAAATCTATGTTGACAGGAAAAAATCAATATGCTCCATCTCCGGGAATATTCTCACTTCGTAAGATGATTTCAGAAGTTCAAAACAATTATTACGGAATGAACTATGACCCTGAGAGTGAAATTACAATTACTGCCGGAGCGACTGAAGGATTGTATTGTGCTATACAGGCATTTATTAACCCCGGTGATGAAGTAATTTTATTTGAACCCTTTTACGATGCATATCAGGCAGATGTAATACTTGCAGGAGGGATTCCAAAGTATGTTACACTACATAAGCCTGAGTTCAATTTCGATAAGAATGAACTGATTTCGGCTATAAACCATAAAACTAAAATGCTGATTATCAACTCTCCTCACAATCCCAGTGGTAAGGTTTTTACTATTGAAGAACTGTCACAAATTGCTGATATTGCTCAATCGTACAATCTGCTTGTTTTATCCGATGAAGCGTATGAATTTTTGACCTATGACAATGCCAAACATATCCCTATTGCCACTCTACCTGGTATGGCAGGAAGAACTATAACAGTAAATTCAACCGGAAAAACTTTTGGTATGACCGGCTGGAAAATCGGATACATTACCG
>JBAYPL010000052.1:0-12841 GCA_041677745.1 Kapaibacterium sp. (SeqCode) | reverse complement strand
CGGACCGGAGGTAGGGTAGGGAGTAAGTAATTACCGTGATAGCATCTTCTGATACAGAATTCGGGGCAAAAGGGTTCGGTTTGGCACTTATTCCACCTTCATCAAGTATATCAATGTTCATACTGTTCTTTTTGAGAGGAGTAGCTCCTCTAATGTCGGTACATGTAGCCCAATTATCTTGTAAATGACTTTCGAGGCTCGGTGAAATCTTTTCAAGACTTCTGTTGCGAGTAACGTTGATCGAATTGTGATGCCATTTATCGGAGTATGTAAGTGAATCGTAAATTTTACCGGAAGCGTCACATAGTACTATCAAATCCCCACTCATGTTTAAATTAAATGAGGATTTTGTGTAATATATATTATTTAATCCGGTCAGCTCGGGATAATTATTGAAAAAGGCACTGTCCCAACAAATCACTCCATAATCATCGGGTGCTATAACAAATTTGTTCGATTGTATTTTTATATTACTTTTGCTTACCGAGCCTGCTGCATCATAAATAATAAAATTATCCATGAGCAAGGTATCACCACTACCGTTCCATATCTCGAGGAATTCTGCATAATCACTCGATACATCATACATAATCTCATTTATTCTGATGACCGGTTCTTCGATTCTTATATAGAAGCTGAATCTTATAGTATCATTTCGGTTTCTCCTGTCGTTCATCGAATAAATATTCGCTCGTATAGTCAGATTGCCGTTCTTTGATATTCTTTCTCTGAAACTGCTAATTGGAATTTCGACAGTAATATCACGTTCTTCCAAAGAGATGTTATCATCTGAATAAATTAGTTGATACATCTCTTCATTTGAAGTGTAATCAACATCAGCATAGACAGATAAATCAAAACTGTTAATTTTATATTTTCCTTCATCTCTTATAATTAAGAGTACTGAGGAGTAATTTTCGTTTAATTTAACTTCTGAAAGTGCAATATCATAGTCAATAATGGATTGGCTGTTGAATCTTCCCGGGCTGGCATTTTCGGAACTTGAGGATACAGCCCAATTATCGCTGTTGAGTGCAGGAGAAACAGGGTCAATTCTTTCGAGAGACTTACCTTTTTCACCCCATTTCATATCGTAATATACAGAGTCAAATATCTCTTGGTCATTGTTCCTTAATACTAAAGCGTCGTAAGTATTGTTGAGAGCCGGAATAATTGATTGAATAAATATTTCGTCACCGGAGAACACATAGTATGGTTTGAGCAGAGTAGTATCTTTTACTAATACTAAATATGAATAGGGAGGAAGCTCAAAATATGGTAAAACCTTGGTTACTGCTAAATCGGAAATTGTGCATTCGTCGCAGATATATGCTTCCGAAGAAGGGTTGTACAGCTCAATCCACTCCGGTTCACCTTCAATCGGCACTGCCATGATTTCATTTACCACAAGTTCCGGATATGCCTGTGTTTGAAATATAATTATAAGTGCCGATATCTCAAGAGTTATAATATTTAAATACTTTCTCCACATTCGATTTCTCAATCAGAATTTTCAAAAGATTGTCGAACTCATCTAAGTCATTTTCATTGAATCTGTTTTTTAGTGGACTGTCAATATCCAAGACGCCAATGAGTTCACCGCCTTTGATGATAGGTATAACAAGTTCAGAATTTGAAGCCGAATCACATGCTATATGTCCATCGAATTCATGAACGTCCTTGACAATAATTGCTTGTTTGTCGCGAGCTGAGCTGCCGCAAACACCTCTACCTAATGGTATCCTGATGCAAGCAGGCTTGCCTTGAAACGGTCCAAGCAACAATTCCTCTCCACTGCGCATGTAAAATCCTACCCAATTCAAGTTGTCGTAGTTGTAAAATATGTAAGAAGCAAAATTTGAAGCATTTGTAAAGAAATCATCTATATCATCGAACAAATATTTTATGTCGGAATTAAGCATCATTATTTTGAAATTTGTATTGAACAATAATATAAAAAAAGGAAAAAAAAACGGAATATAAAAGAAAAATCAATAATTTGATATGAATTTCGTTGATATAATCGAAATTAGTTTAATCTAAAATAATCTTTAGTATTATATATTCAAAGAGGTAAGAAATGCAAACATTTACTCATACATGTACTACTTGTGGCGATACGAAGGAAATTTATCTTAAACCCGATGAAAAACCTGAGGATTTGAGCGGCTGTGTGTGCGGCAGAACAGTTGAAAAAATGAGCAAAAAATTATCACCTGATGCTCTGCTAAAAAATTTACACAAGAGTGATAATTAAACAAAGATTCAAGATAAACCGAAATAAAAAGTCTGGAATAATCCGGACTTTTTAAATATAATTTGGTGGTTTGAGAAAATAAGCTTATTTTTGTAATTCTTTGGTGACGTGGCCGAGTGGTTAGGCAGCGGTCTGCAAAACCGTGTACGGAGGTTCGACTCCTCTCGTCACCTCAACATAATAATGTTCCACTTCCGTATAAATATATGGCAACCACATCCGATTTCAGAGTCAACGCAATGATAAAACACAACAACGAAATCTATTCCATAGTTGATTTCCAACATGTGCAGACCGGCAGAGGCGGAGCGTATTATCAGACGAAGATGAGGAATATTAAAACCGGAAAAATAATTGAGAACAGATTCAGGTCCGGTGAAAATGTCGAGATGGTTTCTGTTTCGAGAAGAAATTATCAGTATCTTTACAGTGAAGGTGAGCATCTTGTATTCATGAGCCTCGAAGATTATGAGCAGATATATGTACCAATCCACGCAATCGGCGAAGAAATCAGATTTTTAAAAGATAACGAAAATGTAATAATAGCCTTTAATAACGACATTGTATTGTCTGTAGATGTACCTCAGCACGTCAATCTGAGGGTAATTTCAACCGAACCCGGTCTGAAAGGTGATACAGCAACCAATGTTTTGAAACCTGCAACACTTGAAACGGGAGCTGTAATACAAGTACCCTTATTTATCTGTGAAGGTGATATTGTCCGACTCGATACTAAATCGGCAACTTATATCGAAAGGGTTAAGGAATAATTAAATATTAATAAATACCTTTCGTCAAATCAATAATATATATTTCAAATATTAAATTCTCGGTGATATATGGATTTAAACTATTTACGAAGACTTGTTAAAATATTTGATGACAGTAAGGCTACGCACCTTGAAATTGAAGAGGAAGGAGTAAGAATATCACTTGCTTATGAAACTCCAATAGTGCAACAGCAATTACCGGTAAACATGCCTCAGGTACAGACCATACAAGCATCTCCAGCGTCTGTGCCGGCAACAGTCAGCATACAGGAAAATATAAGTCCTGAGCCATCAAATACAGAGTCTTCCGATAAGCTCCATACAATCAAATCTCCTATAGTTGGTACCTTCTACCGTTCACCATCACCTGATGCCGGTCCTTTTGTGGAAGTCGGCTCAAGGGTTAAGCCCGGCGATACATTATGTATAATCGAAGCAATGAAACTGATGAACGAAATTGAAAGTGATGTCTCAGGTATAATAGAGCAAATACTTCTGGAAAATGCTAAACCTGTTGAATTTAACCAACCTATTTTTGTTGTACGACCCGACTAATACTATTATGTTAAAAAAAATTCTTATAGCCAACAGAAGTGAAATAGCATTACGCGTCATCAGAGCGTGCAAAGAGTTAGGCATTTCTACAGTAGCGGTTTATTCTGAGGCAGATAGAGAATCATTGCATGTCAGATTTGCAGATGAAGCTGTTTGTATTGGTTCTGCACCAAGCCGTGAAAGTTATCTGAAAGTTCCGTCAGTTATATCTGCTGCAATGATAACTAATGCAGATGCTATTCATCCCGGATACGGCTTCATGGCTGAAAATGATAAATTCGTAGATATTTGCTCAGATCACGAAATTACATTCATCGGTCCTTCTTCGGAATCCATAAGGAAAATGGGTAATAAATCTGTTGCTAAGGAAACCATGAGGAAAGCAGGTGTTCCGGTTGTCCCGGGAAGTATCGGTGTTGTAAAAGACTTAAATGAAGCAGTCAAAATATGTGCAGATATCGGCTATCCGGTCATGCTTAAAGCAGTTGCCGGAGGCGGTGGTAAGGGTATGAGGATGGTTTCCTCAGAATCGGAACTCAAGAATGCTTTCAATCTTGCACAAAACGAAGCCGACGCTTTTTTCAGTAATCCAGATTTGTATATTGAAAAGCTTGTACAAGGTTCTCGCCATATCGAATTTCAAGTATTCGGCGATAAGCATGGCAATGTAATTCATCTGAATGAAAGAGAGTGTTCTACCCAAAGAAGACATCAGAAATTGATTGAGGAAGCACCATCACCTATTGTGGACCCCGCACTCAGAAATAAGATGGGTGAAGTATCAGTACTTGGAGCCAAAGCAGTAAACTATTACGGACCCGGTACTATCGAATACTTAGTTGATAACGATTTGAACTTCTATTTTATGGAAATGAATACTCGAATTCAAGTTGAGCATCCTGTTACTGAAGAGTCATTGGGTATTGATTTAATTAAAGAACAAATTCTTGTGGCTGCCGGAGAAAAATTATCTGTTACTCCTTCTGAGCCCAAGTTCCATTCAATAGAGTGCAGAATCAATGCGGAAGATCCGGAACATAATTTCAGACCTTCACCCGGTAAGATTGAAGCATTTCATCTTCCCGGTGGGCATGGCGTCAGAGTTGATTCTCATGCTTATCAGGGGTATGTAATTCCATCAAATTATGATTCATTGATAGCTAAACTTATTACGAGAGGAGCTAATCGTAAAGAAGCAATCGCTAAGATGTACAGGGCACTTGATGAATTTATTGTAGAAGGAATAAAGACTACTATTCCATTTCATAAAAAAATGATGCTCAATGAAGACTTCATCGCCGGTAATATTGATACAAAATATTTAGAAAGAAATGATTGGAAATCAATGTAAATTTGTTAATTTTACAGTTTGGTAGTTTGCATTTTTTAAAATTTCTTTTTTAGGAGTGAAAATGATATTCCCGGGTGAATTAAAGTACACCGATGACCACGAATGGGTCAGAGTAAACGGAAACATAGCTGAAGTAGGTGTAACCGATCACGCACAGAGTGAATTAGGTGATATTGTTTATGTTGATATTCCGGATTCGGAAGCTGAAGTATCCAAAGGTGATACTTTCGGTACAATTGAAGCTGTGAAAACAGTTGCTGATTTATTAGCTCCTGTATCCGGCAAAATTGTAGGTGTCAATTCTGATTTGAATGATGCACCTGAAACTGTAAACAAAGACCCTTATGGTGTCGGTTGGATTGTAAAAATTGAAATGAGTAACCCGACCGAACTCGACAGCTTAATGGATAGCGAAGCTTATAAATCCTTCATTGGACAATAATTTAACTTTTTATCTTAAACAAAAAGGCATCGAAGAATAATCTTTGATGCCTTTTTCAATTTATTGAATATCTCGTTGCTAAATATGTATATGTTTGTGTTGAACATATTTTTCAATTCTGATTCTTCCGTCAACTGTTGTAATCGAGTCTGTTTTACCTAATAATGGATTTAGATCCATCTCCATTATTTCAGGTGCGGCATCTAACAGAGCAGAGAGCTTCTCGAGTATTTCGGCAAATATTTCTTTATTGACACCCTCACGCTTCCTTACTCCATCCAATAACTTATATGATTTCAATTCAGACATCATCTTCAATGCTTCTTTTTTACTGACGGGAGCAAGAGCCGAAGAAATATCCTTTAATACTTCTATAAATATACCGCCTAAGCCCAAGAGAACAATATGTCCGAATTCCTCTTCCGATTTTGCACCTACGAAGAGTTCCGTACCTGATAGCATCTGCTGAAGCATCACAGCATTTGCATCTTTAATACTCATCATCCTATCAAATTCAGCAGCGACAATGTCCGGATGACGCACATTTAATACGACGCCTCCAACATCGGTTTTATGAATCGGACCTACGACCTTCATCACAAGCGGATATCCGAGTTGTTCGGCTTTTTCCAATGCTTCGGATTTGGTTTTTGCAATCACTTCCTTGACTCTCGGAATACCTACAGCATCAAGCAATATCTGAATCTTGTCCGGCGATAAATACCCGTTTTCGGAATTATCAATTACTTCTCTGATTTTCTTTCTGTCAATATCAGGTAACTCAAACACCTCAGCCGGCGGTGCTGTATTATATACTTTTGATAATGCTGAACCTAATGCGACTTCGTCAGTAAAGTCTATTCTGCCGAGGGATAAAAAGTGTTTGACAGCTTTCTCTGCTTGAATGACTGAAGGCAGACATGGATAAATAGGCTTTTTACACCATTTCATTTTCTCATGCAAGACATCATAAACTCCTGTTACATCGAACATACCGGTCGTACCAAATATCACCACTGAAGCATCAATATTATGAAACTCACGGTCAACGTATTCAAGGATGGTTCCTAACTGATCAGCATTTCCTGTAGCGAGAAAATCAATCGGATTTGTTACTGATGAGCCGTGATACAATTGTGATAATAGCTCATCTGCTGCGGCTCCTTCAATTTTTGGTATATTCATTCCACCTTTTGCCAAAGTATCCGTCAGCATTACACCAGAGCCACCTGCATGAGTAATAACAGCAATATTTTTACCGGTCAATTGCTTATGTAATAAGACGCCACCTACATAAACCAGCTCCTGCCTCGAATAGCATCTGACAATACCGGCTTTTCTGAACAGGGCTTCCACAGCCGTATCAGAGCCTGCCAATGCTCCTGTATGTGATGACACAGCTCGTGAGCCTGCTTCTGTTGTTCCAGCTTTGATAGCAGCAATTCTACAACCTTTTTTAATCAAGGACCGGCAATGTTTTAATAATTTTTCAGGTTTGTGAATTTGTTCGATATAAAATAACTTCACTTTTGAAGATGTCATTTCATCAAATGTTTTATCCCAGTATTCAAGTACTTCTTCAACTCCGATTTGAGCACTGTTTCCAACGGAGAAAATACTGTTAAACATAAGTCCTCGTGGAATTGCCATTTCAAGTATGAAACAAATTGTAGCTCCGGAGCCCGAAACCAAATCGCATCCCTTACTGCTGAGACGGGGTGTAAGACCTGCAAACACTCCATTGTATGCGTGGGTAAGAACTCCGATACAATTCGGTCCGATTAAAGACCCGCCAACGCTTTCCACTACTTTTACAAGCTCCTGCTCGAGTGATTTCCCACCTTCGCCGAACTCACTGAAACCTGCCGAGAGTATAATAAATGCTTTTGTACCTTTTTCATAGGCTAATATTTTTACTGTTTCAAGAGTAAATTTTGCCGGTATGGCAATGATTGCAAGCTCAGAATTGTCTATTTCTTTCACTGACGAGAAGCATTTTACACCTTGAACTAATGTTTCCTTTGGATTGACTACCGACAAACGCCCTTTGAAACCGCCGTCAATTATATTCTTAAGGATTTTTCCTCCCGGTTTTTCTATGTCGTTTGAACCGCCGACAATTACTATACTTTTCGGATTTAATAATTCATTTACTATCATGATTTATCCTAAAATAATCTTTTTAAAATTCAATCAATAAAAATGCAATTTAATAAATTTTCTCTGAATATTTTTATTCTTATAATAATTTGCCTGATTTAGGGCAATATATGCGTCTTCTTGTACTTAATTCTCGAATATGATTATAATCAAAATATTAATTATTTGTTTTTTTTTAAAAATTTTTCTGTCACTTATTTGTAACGAAAAAGGAAAGGTTTAGGAAAAAGTAATTTATTTGAGGAAATACTATGAAAAATTTATTTATCCTTACAGTTATCGCACTTTTTGCAATGACATTGTGCACTTTTACTCAAGTACCGTGTCAACCAAATTCTAAGAGTTATTTTGTCCGGCTTGACAATCTCCGAGATAGTCCCCCATTAAGCATAGGCATGCCTTATGAAACTCTGATAGGCTACATAGCTGCTGACAGTGTCTGCCGATATTCACGTGCGGATCACGTGAACGATTTCATTAATAGGCAGACTGATGGCGATACGATAAGGTACATCATGAAACATTTTTATTGGATGACGGATTACAACCCTTTGCTTGCTGAGCAATACAGCTCTTATTATGCGGAAGGAAGAATGCGTGCTGACTTTATATTAGATGATTTGCTGAATTATGTCCGCAGGAACTATCCCATATCATATCAGCTGCTTTTGGAATCGTATTATATTCTACATATTCGTGTAAATCAGACTTTTATCGTAGATAGTTTGCCCGGACCTTTGTGTAGGAATATGACTGTTGTTGCTGCTAGCCTACTCGATACAATCAAAGGTCAAATTATTCCCGTAATAGAAGAACATCCGAATAATTCTGTGGGCATTGAAGACTTGAAATTACAATCTACGGGAGCAAATTTCATATTTAATTTTTGCAATCAATGGACGAGAGCCGGCAAAGATCCGCTTGATGACAGAATGGGTAATGCATGGATTAAAACTAATACGGAATATATCGTGTTTCTTTATCCACGCATGATCTGCCAAGATGCTTCACACTTCTATCTTACGATATTCCCCTCAGGACTCAAATCACAAACACACGGTATGTTCCCGATTATTGATGGAAATGTGCAAGACTTGGGAAATGAATTCGGCTGGGGTACAAGCGTTCCGCTACCGGTATTTAAACAAAATTTGCAGCAGTTAATTGACCAAATCAGATTTTACGGAAATTAATAGGAGCTTATCATGAAGAGATTAACATACTTCTCTCGCGGATTTGTCTTGACAATCATAAGCTTGTGCTTAATTCCGGCTTCAATGGTTCGGGGATGTCCTCCGATCTTGAATTGTCCAGAGGGTGTCAAATATCCTTATCAGATATGCCCATATTCTACTGAGACAGATGGTCGTGCAAGAATAATTTGTGCAGAAGATCCATATCAAATAGAAGGTTTAGAGTGGCCATTTACATTGTTAAAAGCTGAATTACCAATCTGTATTTTACCTTATGCTATTCCTACTTTAGAGCAAATACCTTATGGGAATACAGTTTTTGATGCAGCAAAGACTCTCGAAGACTTTAATAGAGCTAGCTATGAATGGAATTGTATATGTGGTAAACAAGATGATAACTGTAGTCATGGTTGTACAATAACTACATATTTTTCAGATAACGAATCAAATTTTGATATAGGAGTATTGGCTAAAGCTAATACTAGTTATATGACTTATTTTTGTGAATTGAATTGCACTAACAGTTATATAATGATAAATAATACACAGAAATTCAAGGGTGCTATAACCGGTCCAACAACTCAATTCTTTATAAATGAAGATCATATCACATCTGAGTCAATTGACTTGATTTACTCAAGTGGTTATAAGGTATTCAGCTTATACGAGACAATTTTGCATGAGCTTGGCCATGTCTTGGGATTTGACCACCCGAATGAATCAGGATGCCTGCCAAGTTATGAAAGTGTAATGAATTCTCATTCCAATCCTACGAGAGAAAAAAGCAACAAACCAAATCTATACGATAAATGTATGTTCAGGAAATTGTATTGTCCTGAAATAAGCAGTGTGGATGATTTAGCAAGTGGTGATTCACGGACAGTAGTATATCCGAATCCTACCGGTAGCAATGTTGTGATAGAATTTTACGTAGAAAGTGAGCAAGAGAGAATTACAATTGAGCTGTATAATTCACTTGGAGTAAAAGTGATTGATATCCTGTCAAACGAATTTATGAATCAGGGTTATCATAAACTTGACATCGCTACAGAAAATCTCACGTCAGGGAAGTATTTCTATAAAATTAACATAGGAAGTAAACTTGAGATTAAACCTGTATTGATTATTAAATAAAAATTCCCGTGAAACTCTTTTTTTTTTATGAATAAATGAGCATTGACAGTTGATGCTCATTTATTGTGATTGTTTGTAATTAATCAAATATTTGTATAATTTTGTAAAGTGCTTTTAATGAAATGGTTTAGTTTTGGAATATGAAAAAATATTTCGCATAGCCAAATCAATATTATATAAAAGAAATATTTATATTGATGACGAGCAGTCAAGTGAAACACTGAAAGATGCTGTTTCCGAAGCTATTGTTTTGTATTATGAAATGCACAAAGACATAGACGAACAGGAGAACCGGGAGCGATGGGTGTGCTCTGCTGCTGTTAACAAATTCATGCACCTATTCAAATTCTATGAAAAAACAAAGCTCTTTTCTCCATCTCGATTTGACGAAATGTTTGAAATCTTCTCGCCTGAAAACGACTTTACTCATCAAGAAACGGACTTTAGAGACTCGCTTGCAGAGCACTGCTCTCAAGATGAAATCGAACTGCTTGTAAATATCTACGTTTACCGCTATAAGTATAAAGAAATTGCCTGCATTATGAATATCAGCGAGGATGCCGTCAAACAAAGAAAAAAACGTTTAATAGACAAACTAAAAAAGTATCCAATCCAGCGGTGAATAAGATTTTTTAAATCAAAAATATAAGTAATTTTATGGATAATCGTTAAGCATTAGTATTAATACTAATAAATAGGATTTTCTTTCTTAATGGCATGTATAATTAGAAATATGACACTTCCCGAGATGGAAATAGCGATTTATTTAGCTTACAAAGAGGGATGGAACCCGGGAACAACCGACGGTTTGGCATTCTATGAAGCAGACCCGAAAGGCTTTTTCATTGCCGAGATTGATTCGGAAGTAGTGGGGTGTATTTCCGCCGTAAAATATTCGGATGATTACGGTTTTATCGGATTTTACGTCGTTGACGGCAGCCATCGCGGTTCGAGTGCCGGCACTCAACTTGCATTAGTAGCTTTGAAATATTTGGAAGGATGCAATATTGGCATAGACGGGGTACTGTCAAGAGTTAATAATTACGAAAGATTAAATTTCAAATTTGCATACAAAAACGCAAGATTTGAGACAGTAGGAAGCAAGTATAATATTGATAAGAGGATATTTCCTTTGGCTACAGTCTCACCGGAGCTTATTTACGAGTACGATTTACAATGCTTTCCTGCGCCGAGAAAATCCTTTCTGAAAGCATGGTTTAGTATGCCGGAGACTTATTCGCTTGCTTATGTAGAGGATGGCAATATTTACGGTTACGGAGCTATCCGCAAGTGTAGGACGGGCTATAAAATCGGTCCCTTGTTTGCCGATAAACGAGAAATCGCCGAAAGTCTGTACAAAGCATTAGCTACAAAAGCTGTGGACGAATTGATTTATCTCGACATACCGACAATTAATACAGAGGCTCTTGAGATTGCTACTAAGTATGACATGAAAATGGTTTTCGAGACTGCTCGTATGTACTCATCACACACACCCGACATCAGAATTGACAAAATCTTTGGTATTACATCATTCGAGCTTGGGTGAAGATTGAATAATGGTCTAATTTTATTCGGTAGTATGAATATAAGTTAATTTAAAATCTTAGTTTCATTAAAAGATTTACATAATAAATTATTCGTATTGATATTTGTCATTGAAATTTTTCATTTACTATTTCAAAAAAACTGTCTCGAATACAATTCCTAAAGTGGATAAATCGAATTAAATCTGCCGGTTACATACTTATACTTTCTAACACCAACATCATCTAAATTGCTTCCCACATCTGCAACTTCTCGATTAAAGATTAATTCCCAATCATATCCTTGATTTTTGGATTTGTTAAGCTGAGCCCTACAAACTAAGCTTGTATCAACAAAATTATTACTGCTGTTAAAGTATTGTCATTGTAACATGATATGCATTCATATTGTCTAGGACCGACTACTATGAATTTTGAGCATAGCAGCCTACTGTAATAACAAAAAGCATGGTCAATATTTTATTAGAGTGTATCAAAACTCTCATTTTACTAGCTCATTATTTATACTTTACAAACCGGCTTTCTACTTAGACCCGGATGACTCTCTGTCAGAGACTAATTTGTTACCAAGACTTTTCGCAGTAGATTAAAAAAACTTTACAATTCTACAACTTGTATCGAAATCATTCGCGGCACATTTCAGATATAATATAAAAAATTGAAAATATAATCTTTTACAACTGAAAAAATGAAATAATTTAAAAAATATTATTTTAAAGATTCAGTATCATAGTTGCTATTTGAAGTCAAATAGCAGTAAGATTAAATTATATTAATCTTATTCTTTTAGCTCAAGAAATTGAACATCGTATATATATTAGTTGAGTACATACTTAACAACTTGGTATCATTGAAGAGTACACCATTTATAAACAAATAATTGTGTACATGTGAGGTACTTGGGTCTTATGTGTGTTTCAAAAGAATCTAATCCTGATAATATAATACGAGAGAAACACCATGACTGATTATCATGGTGTTTGCTTCAAATTTCGGATTCCTTCGATTAATACATCATCACTTTTTGCAAAGCAAAGTCGTAGCATACTTTTCCCTTCATCGGACTTTGAATAAAAAACCGAAGGTGGAATAGTTGCCACTTTATTTTTTTTAACTAAGCTCATTGCAGCGTCAACATCGTCACGATATTTATCATGTGGTATGTCAATCATGATGAAATAACTACCTAAAGGTTTGTGAGGATTAAATTCGGTATTCTGTAAAAGATGGAACGCCAGGTTTCTTTTCTTCAGATAGATTTCACGAAATTGTGGCAGATATTCATCTAAACTGTTGAATCCGGCAGCAACGGCATGTTGCATAGGAGTATTTACTGCAAAAGTAGTCCATTGATGTACTTTCCTTATTGCTTCGCTTATTTGTTTTGTAGCGGTAATGTATCCGATTTTCCAGCCGGTCATACCAAAAGTTT
>JBAYPL010000051.1:0-12886 GCA_041677745.1 Kapaibacterium sp. (SeqCode) | reverse complement strand
AATATTTGTATTATTGAATATTATAAGTTTCGTGATTGTAAATCTTACTTAAATATTAATTTGTTTCTGTCAATTTTGCATTTACCGATGTGGCAATTTTGTAAAAGTATTAAAAAAAATGTAATAGAATGAAAAAATATCAAAAAAATCTTTTTCGTATCGCCAAAAAATGTTAATTTTATATTTTAATATTTATTAAATTATAAATTAGTTTAACTTAATCGAGGCTGCCATGTCAGACATAAGTAATCAAGTATTGTTGAAATCGGAAAATGTGATTGATCCGCCGGCACACATTGTGAATAAAGCAAGTATAAGCGAGGAAAAGTATAGACAATTGTATAAAGAATCAATCGAAGACCCACAAAAATTCTGGCATGATATTGCGGTCAGCGAATTGGAATGGTTTCAATTATTCGATACTGTACGTTCATGGGATTATCCCGATTATAAATGGTTTGAAGGCGGTAAACTGAATGTTACTCACAACTGTCTTGATAGGCATGTCCATAACGGCAAACGGAATAAAGTTGCCTATATTTATACGAACGAGAATGGTGATGAAATAAAAATTACGTATGGAGAATTGTTAGAGAAGGTATGTAGATTTGCCAATGCTCTAAAATCTCTCGGAGTGAACAGAGGTGACACAGTAACCATAAACATGGCTCAAACAATCGAGCAGGTGATTGCAGTGTTAGCTTGTGCCAGAATAGGTGCTATTCATTCGGTCGTATTTGGCGGATTTGCAGCTCATGCAATTAAATTGCGAATTGAAGATTCAAAGTCAAAACTCGTGATAACGTCAACCTGGACGCAACGACGAGGCAAGAAAATTATGATTAAAGCTATTGTAGATGAAGCAGTTGACAGCCTTGATCATAATGTTGACATAATCGTTGCACAGAGAGAAGGAGACGACTACGAGTTAATCGAAAATGAGTATGATTTTCACAAACTTATATCGGATAATAAGCCTGCTTGTGAGCCGGAATGGATGGATTCAGAAGATCCGCTCTTCATATTATATACTTCAGGCACTACCGGCAAACCGAAAGGTGTTCTACATAGCACAGCAGGATATAGTTTGTTTACTCATTACACTACAAAAACAATATTTGACCTTCGAGAAGACGATATTTACTGGTGTACGGCAGATATAGGCTGGGTTACAGGTCATTCATATATGATTTATGGAATATTGTCAAATGGCGCTACATCAGTTATTGTAGAAGGAGCACCGGATTTCCCCATGCCGGACAGATGGTGGGGCATAATTGAGAAATATCGTGTAAATATACTTTATACTGCTCCGACAGCAATCAGACTATTCATGAAGTACGGACCTGAATATCCCCGCAAGCATGATTTAAGTTCATTACGTATTCTGGGTACAGTAGGTGAACCTATAAATCCTGAAGCATGGATGTGGTATTACGAGCATATCGGCTACAGAAACTGTGTTGTGGTAGATACCTGGTGGCAAACTGAAACAGGTGGACACATGATTACAACTATGCCGAGCATATCACAAAAACCCGGTAAGGCAGGACTTCCTTTCTTTGGAATTAAAGCTAAAGTCATAAATAAAGATGGCAGTGATGCAGCGCCAAACTCTGTTGGTTTGCTTGTTGTAGAGGAACCATGGCCTGCTGCTTTGAGAACCTGTTGGGGTGAGAGGGAAAGATTCGAAAAGTACTGGAAGGAACTCCCGGGTTACTATTATGCTGGTGATTTGGCGACGATAGACGATGACGGTTACATAATGATTCTCGGCAGAGCTGATGATGTGTTGAATGTGTCCGGTCACAGAATCGGCACTGCTGAAGTCGAAAGTGCGCTTGTAGCTCATTCTTCTGTCGCCGAAGCAGCAGTAATTGGCAAACCGCATGAGATTAAAGGGGAATCAATTAAAGCTTTTGTCGTCCTGAAAAATGGAGTGGAACAAGATAAAAACCTCATCAATGATATCAAATTTAAAGTCAGAAGAGAATTAGGCTCACTTGCTGTACCCGATGAAATTGAAATCGTTGATAAACTGCTCAAGACGAGAAGCGGAAAAATTATGAGACGTGTTTATAAAGCAAATGAACTTGGTATTGATGTCGGAGACATGACTACAGCAGAAGATTAATCATTATTTTATTTATAATTACAGCCGGTATTTAATACTTATACCGGCTGTAATTGATGCTTATATCATTCAGGATAAGAAAAAGTTGTATCGGAATTTAAGTAAATTTGATAAGCCTGCCCGGGGATTAAATCTCCAATAGTATTGATATTGAATTGAGGTATGAAACTTTTACCCTCAATATTTTTTACCAAGATAAGTTTACCCTGATTTATCAGACCGGCAAAAGCAAGAGCAGGATTAGAAGCAGAGTCTTTCATATAGGAAATTATACTCCATCCTTGAGATAAATTGTATTCAAAACTGCCGAAATCTACTTTGTCGCCAATTATTTTTAATGTTGTATTTCTAACAGCATAAATCTGATATCCTTCGTTTAATGACCATGAACCGATGGTATTGATATTAAAGTTTGGAATATACGTTTTCCCGATTGAATTTTTCACCAGTGATACATCAATCTTGATATTTTTAAATAAATCTTCAAGATTAGCATTTATCGGAGTGATATTTGAAGAAACCATATTCCAACCAGATTTCAAATTGATTGACAGAGTGTCATAAATAATTGGGAATTGTGAGATTAATGTTTCGCCGCTGTCAATAAATTTTTCGGGTCCGTGTTCATATCTTACTTTGACCGGAAATTCCTGCAAAGCAAGCACATCCCATACTTTGAAGTTGAAATTTTCTAAATCATCAAAACCGTCTTTGACTAAAGTCACCGCATCATCACCCCATACTATAATCTCCATATCATTACCGTCCCAATAAGACATACCCGCACAATACAGCAAATTATTCCTGGAATAAAAAACTCCAACAGCGTCTCCAATAACGAAGCTTCGTCCATTTACTTTCGGAGCAATATCAGCCGGAATTATAATCTTGGCACTTTTACCTGTACTGTCTGCAAACGTCCAATCAGGTTTGCTGTCGGGCATTCCTAAGAAAGCTATAAACCCATTTTTATCAACAGGGTTTTCAGCTGATGAGCTTAAATTTCCTAATGAGATATTATCTGAAAAATTCCCTACGCCAATAATTTTATTTTCAGCTCCATAGCAAACGGATTTAATGTCTGAAGTTCCGCTTCCTGCATCTGAATTGACATGAATTAGATTACCCTGAGTGTCGAATGAAGCAATGAAAGAATTTGAATTGGAACCGTAAGAAAGAAACTGCTTCCCTAAATATGAAAATGTTGAACCTGCTGCAGCTCCCATAATAATACGACCATTATCATATTTCAAATCGAACGAATTATCGGCACCGCTCCCACCAAGACCTTTACTCCAAATCCAATTGCCGTCACTATCAATTTTTGACAGAAAAATATCGCTTGCACCATTATTAATTAAGTATTGTGAACCAAACAAGCATAAAGCTCGATAAGTACCGGTTATATAAATATTACCATCGGAATCTAAACACAGTGATTTACCGGACTCCTGGAAATTACTTGTACCGGCTTTAACAGCCCAGAGCCAACTACCGGATGAATCTGCCTTGGCGATGAAAATATCATCACCGCCTGCACTCTGCACACTATTACTTCCAAAGTAACAGGTCCCTTCGAAACCTCCGGTTACAATCATAGAACCAACACTGTCTATATCTATGGAATTCAAAGCGTCAAATTGATTACTGCCTGCGTTCAATACATTTAAATAGTTACCCGAAGAATCCAAAACCGCGATGAATATATCTTCGTAACCCTTGTTAGTTAATCTCGTATTTCCGAAATAAGGGCGTTTGGAATAAATACCGCCCCAATATATTTTATCTGTTGTACTATGTACAATTCTGCCGTAATCCGATTCGATGTCGCCTGCCGATATACTCCAAACAACTTGACCGAATGAATTGAGTTTGATTAGTAATGCATCAGTGAATCCGTTTGTAGAAATCGTATTATTCCCGATTGTAATTGTGTCGGAATATGTTCCTGACAAATAAATATTTCCACTGCTGTCACTACAAACAGAGCCTGTCTCGTCAAATCCAACAGAGCCGAATGATTTAGCCCATACCCAGCCGCTAATTTTTGAATATCTTGCTACATAAAAATCTGAGCTTCCCTCGCTTATTAGAGTGTCCTCGCCAAATTTTACAGTTCCGTAGAAATTTCCACTGATAATTATATCATCATTTATGTAATTACTTATTGATTCTACAGTCAATATCGAAGTTACTGCACCATTAACCTGAGACCAGTTCCACGAGCCTGATGAAGAAATTTTTGCTATAAAGAAGTCAGAATCCCCAAGTGAGATATAGCTGTTATTACCGAATTTCACATTTTCATAGAATGAGCCGCTGATGTATGAAATACCGTTTGACTGAACAGATATACCTAAACCATCCACCGAAGAAGAACCCGTTGCAACCCTGCCCCATGACCAATTACCGGCAGAGTTTAATTTTGCAACGAACAGATTCCTATCATTTTCACTGTTTAATGTAGAATTTCCGAATTTAATTTCATCAAAGAAGGAACCGGTAATGTATATGTTGCCGTTGTTATCTGTTCCTATGGCATTAGCATCATCATCACTGTTACCTTCGGCTGATGATGCCCACAGCCATTGGCCGTTTTTGCTTATTTTAGCGACGAAGACATCTCTGCCTTGCGCCGTAGGCAAGCTGTTATCACCAAATGAAATTGCAGAAGTATAATATCCAGTTATGACAGAATTGCCGTTTCCGTCAATTTCTACTGCCTTAGATTCTTCGGCACCGCTTGAAGCTGCTGATTCAACCCAAGTCCAGCCTAAGTCTCTATCCATGCGGGCTACAAATATGTCCCTACCCGATACGCCGGTCAGATTATGCTGCCCAAACGAAGGATTGGCTGTATAGTAGCCGGTTGTAATTAAAAATTTTTCGGAATGATTATATTTTATGCCCAATGATTCTTCTTGTCCGTTTCCGCCTGCCTTCACAGATTTTATCCAATTGCCGGCAGTATCAAGTTTGACAATGCAAATATCTCTTTGCCCACTTGAAACCAGATTCATGCCACCGAAGCTGATAGTTGATTCGAAACTGCCCGCAACATAGATGTAGCCCAAATTATCACATACTATAGAATTGCCTCTATTAAATCCGTTTCCCGTACCGGCACGTGCCCATAACCATTGACCATTCATACTCAATTTTGCAATAAATAAATCTGAATTACCGGAGGCTGTAATGTATTGATTTCCAAATGTACATGAACCATAGAAATATCCGGTAATATAAATATTCCCGGAATTATCACAAGTGATGTCACGGCTGAATTCTGCCGATTCGCCGCCTGCCGATACTGCCCAGTCCCATCCTCCGTTCTTATTTATTTTAGCAATAAAAATGTCCCTGCTGCCTTTCGATATCAATGTAGAATCACCAAATTTAATCTCACCTTCAAAATAACCTGTATGATAGAGATTGCCTGCTCCGTCTTCATAGATACCGTAAGAATGGTCATGAGTGGAGTACCCAGTCCCATCTTTGATTATTTCTGCTTCGATGAGGGTTTCCCAATCTTGTGTTGATGCAGTATATGTCAGAATTGATAATATCAATGGTATTAGTATCAGCCTCATATATAAAATTAAATTATTGGATAAAAAAATGATTACGAATTTAAGTATTTATGACAGAAACAAAAAATTATGACATGAGAAAAATTCAAATTTCTGTACTGGGTATTGAGTATTGGTCACACATTTTAATTTACATATCTGTCATTACAATATATTTGTTAAAACTTAACGAGATGAGTGATGAAAATAAACTTATAATATTATGATGTTTTTTGAAATATATTTATTAAATTTGAAATTCGGTTTATAGTAATAACTAAATATTAATTGGCTAAATTGTTGAATGTAGAAGGAAATTTGCAGATGAATATTAAAGAAAGAATTGACGCATTACGCAGTGAGATGAGAAATCATGGTTTAAAGGCATATATTATACCGAGCACAGATCCTCACATAAGTGAATATGTAGCAGATTGTTGGACATCACGTCAATGGATAAGCGGATTTACCGGCTCAGCCGGAACAGTAGTAATCACTGATACCGAAGCTGGTTTATGGACAGATTCACGTTACTTCCTTCAAGCTGAACAACAGTTGGCAGGTTCTGATATTAATCTACATAAACTCGGTCTTCCGGAAACACTCGATTTCCCTGAGTGGTTAAAGGCTAACCTAAAATCAGGCGATGTACTCGGATTCGACGCTAATGTATTTACTGTCGCATTAGCTCAGAAACTTGAACAGATGCTGAAGATGAAGGGTGTTTCAATCAATTCCCAGTATGACTTGATTGATAAAATATGGAAAGACAGACCGGAAGTACCCCGCAATGAAATTTTCGAGCATGATATTGCTTATGCAGGGAAAACAAGGACTGAGAAAATTAACAGTATCCGTGAAAAATTAAAGAGTCTTGAAGCAGATTGCCATATTGTTGCGACTCTCGATGATATTAACTGGATTTTTAACATACGAGGCCGTGATGTTACTTATAATCCGGTTGCGGTATGCTACGCTTATATCAGTCAAAATGAGGCGGAATTATATATTTATGAGAATAAAGTTCCTGATTCTTTGGCTGAGGAGTTGAAGAACGAAGGTATTACAATTCGAAATTACGAAGATATAATTTCTCGTGCGTCAGGGCTCGAAGACGGCTTAAAAGTCCTCATAGACTCAAATAAAATGAATTTGGCGGTTTATAATGCAATACCAAAGCATTGCTCAATTATCAATGCTTCAAATATTTCAACATTGTTGAAGGCATGTAAAAATGATACTGAAATTCAAGGCATGAAAAATGCAATGCGTCGCGATGCTGTTGCTATGGTGAACTTTATTTACTGGTTAGAAAATACTGTCGGGAAGGAAAAAATTACTGAAATTTCTGCTATGGACAAACTCCGACAATTACGCTCAGAGATACCTTTATACTTCGGTGAAAGTTTCGGAACGATTGCAGGATATAAAGGAAACGGTGCGATTGTTCATTATTCCGCAACACCCGAAACTGCTGCAGAGATTAAACCGGATGGTTTTTTCCTGCTTGATTCCGGCGGACAGTATTTCGACGGTACTACCGACATAACTCGAATGTTTCATCTGAGTGAACCGAACGAACAGGAAAAAATTGATTATACCCTTGTATTGAAAGGACATATCGATCTGACAACTGCTCAATTCCCTCTTAAAACACGCGGTTCACAACTTGATATACTTGCCAGAAAAAATCTTTGGGACAGAGCATGTAATTATCTGCATGGTACCGGACACGGTGTCGGCTGTTTCATGAATGTCCATGAAGGTCCACAGAACATAAGAATGGAAGAGAATTCGACGACTCTCGAACCCGGTATGATTGTATCTAATGAACCCGGACTTTACAGAGCCGGCAAATACGGGATTCGTATCGAAAATCTGGTCTTGGTGGTGAATGGTGACAATAGTGAGTTCGGACAATTCCTGAAATTCGAAACATTAACTTTATGTCCAATTGATACCAAAGCAATAGACAAAGCACTTCTCAGCGAGGACGAGATTCAATGGTTAAATGACTATCACAGAAGAGTATATAGCGAAGTTGCCGATTTACTCAGTGAGGAAAAAAGAAGATTTTTAGCTGAAAAAACAAAAGCAATCTAAAAATATTATCCGGTATCTTAATGGATGAACAGAATAAAAGTAGAGATGATAAGAAAAAAATAATTACTCCGGTGATTATTATAGCTCTTACAATGGCGGTCATCGTCTTTATAATCTGGCTTACCTTGAGAAATTTCGGTAAGCCGGATGGTGAAACAGACGATTATTCAAATTTAAACAATAAAGTTGATATCAATAATCGTATTGATACCTTATACTCTGATTTTAATCTTGGTTCATTGAAAACATCGTACCGAGGTATCCGCGAGAGTATGGACGGTAGTATTGAAGCCGTTTTTCTGATTATCACCGAAGTCAATGAGGTGGATAATACATTTACTTATACGGTAAATATTGCTACAAATAAGAGGATTAGCGGCATTGGAAGCATTGACTTCAACAAGCATATATTACAATCGGATATGCTCGGTGACTTGCTTTTTGAATTGCAATCTGATGTTATCAACCTTCGCTCGGTTGATGAATCTGCTAATAATAAGTATAATTTAGTACAGGAAAGGTGATGAAGAAAATTTTACTTTTTGTGTTCTTTGTATTGATTATTTCATGCAGTGAAGAGCAGGATATGTATATTATTGATGATGAACATGATTCTACATCGGAGCAAGATACAGCATTATTGAAAGAGCTTGAATTCAGAAAAATTCAAGACAGCATTCTTAAGAATTATTCCGGTGCCATCAAATTGATTAACCAAATTGATAGCGAACTGAGTCAATTGTCCAATGCACCGCAGTCACAGGAATCTTATAATCTCGAGATGGAAATTCTGCAAAAAATTGACTATCTTTCTTTCCAACTCAAGTCGAGAAACGAAGAAATAAGTAAACTCGAAAAACGATTGAAGTCGCTGGGAAAAGAGAATAAAACTCTTATGGAAAAAATTCAAACGATGGAAGTAATCATCGCTGAGAAAGATAAAATTATCGAGAATCAAATTCTCAGGATTCAAACATTAGAAATCGAGTTGGAGCAAATCAGAAATGAAAGAGATTTTGCTGTTATCGAAAAACAAAACATCGAGTCTATAGCGAAAGAAACCGAGCGTGAGAAAAACACTGCATATTTTGTTGTCGCTAATGAGAAGAAACTTAAAAGCGATGAAATCATAAGAATGGAAGGTGAAGGGTTCCTGGGAATCGGTGGACGATATGTACCTGTCGCTGATGCAGACTTAAATCTGTTTAAAAAGATAGATATACTAAAAGATACGCTTATACCAATGCCGTCGAATTTTAAAGAATTTGATATTGTTTCTACTCATAACAGAAAATTGCTCGAAAAAGTAAGCTCTTCATCAGGCGGAGATTATTTGAAGGTTTTAAGTCCTGAAATCTTTTGGAAAACAGACAAAATGCTTATTATTATTATTGAATAAATAAACTTGCTAACGAAGGATTATTAATATGAAAAAAAATTTGATTTTTTTGCTTATTTTATTTAGTTATCAGCTTGCTTTTACACAAACTAACGACAGCTTGACAAACGAAGTTCCCATATATTGGAAGCAAGGCGGAATTTCAGGCTTGAACTTTTCTAATGTCGGTTTAACAAATTGGGCAGGCGGTGGTTCAGATATGATATCTGTAACCGCATTTTCATCTTTGTTTATTAATTTTAAAAGTGACGAGATGTCTTGGGACAATTCTCTTGACCTTGGCTATGGTGTTGTTAAGCAGGGCAATGAAGATTTGAGAAAAAGTGATGATAAATTGATTTTTATATCAAAATTCGGTTATAATGCAACTCCAAAGTTATTATATACCGCTTTGCTGGACTTCAGAACACAATTTGATTTGGGTTATGATTATACCAAGACTGAGCCTAACTCAGAGCAGGCACTGCTTATCTCCGATTTCATGTCTCCCGCTTATCTGAACTTAGGACTCGGTATTAATTATAAACCGGATGATCATTGGCAATTTTTCTTGGCTGCAGTCTCAAACCGTCTTATTATTGTGATGAATGAGAAGCTTTCTGCACAGGGTGCTTACGGTGTCAATCCTGGAGAGAAGGTCTTCAGTCAGCTTGGAGCTTCCGCCAATATCATCTTTAACAAGGATATTTTTGAGAACGTAAACTTCAGATCACGATTAAACCTGTTCTCTGCTTACAATCGCTTTACTTCAGTAGTAGTAACTTCCGAAACAGCTATTAATATGAAAGTGAATTCTTTCATAAATGCCAGTTTTAACCTTGACATAGTATATGATGACAAGGTCAGTATATTAAGAAAAGACGGTACACAAGGACCCGATACTCAAATAAGACACGTGATAGGCATCGGAATTGCATATAAATTCGGTCATGAACGTCAATAGTTTTTTCCTGTTAATTTAAATTATATTATGGCAAGAGTTTTAATAACCGGAGGAGCAGGCTTCCTCGGTTCACATCTTTGTGATAAATTTATAGCAGCCGGTGATGAAGTTATATGTATGGATAATTTTATAACCGGCTCACCGGATAATATATCCCACCTTTTTGGTAATAAAAAGTTCAAATTTATTGAACATGATGTAACAGAATATTGTTATGTTGAAGGCAGAATTGACTATATACTTCATTTTGCTTCACCGGCATCCCCGATAGATTATCTTAAGCTGCCTATTCAAACTCTCAAGGTAGGCTCGCTCGGCACTCATAAGACACTTGGTCTTGCGAAGGCTAAAAATTCAAGATTCTTGATTGCATCTACAAGCGAAGTCTATGGTGACCCCCTGATTCACCCTCAACACGAGGAGTACTGGGGTAATGTCAATCCAGTTGGTTACAGGGGAGTATATGATGAGGCAAAACGTTTCGCGGAAGCGATGACTATGGCTTATCATCGTTACCACAATGTTGATACCAGAATAGTAAGGATTTTTAATACCTATGGACCACGGATGAGAATTGAAGACGGAAGAGCTATTCCCAATTTTATAAACCAAGCATTGAGAAATGAAGCGGTTACTGTGTACGGAAACGGTAGTCAAACCCGTTCCGTTTGCTATGTTGATGACTTGATTGAAGGTATTTATCGCTTGCTGCTCAGCAGTGAAACAGAGCCTGTGAATATTGGTAATCCCGATGAAATTACTATGCTCGAATTGGCTAAAGAAATCATTGAACTTACAAGTTCAAACAGCAAGATTGAATTCATGGAGTTGCCGTCTGATGACCCGAAAGTAAGAAAGCCGGATACAAATAAAGCTGAGAATTTATTGGATTGGAAAGCTGTTGTGGATAGAAGGACCGGTTTACAAAAAACTATTTCAGATTTCAGAAAAAGACTTGCAATGTAGTTGAAAAACTATTAAAATACAAGCACTTATCTTAATAAATCAATATTACAATAAATATTTTTATTGATAGTTAATCATCTTTTTAGTTGTAATTAATGTTAAATATTAGGAAGGTATATGTCATCAATAACTGCTACTTCTGAACGTAGTCGGATGAGTTTATGGATACAATCCGCAAGGACATTCTCTTTTCCGGCTTCTGTGATTCCGATGCTGGTCGGTATAATGTGGACAATGTCCGCAAATCCGGCACAAATATATTGGGAATTAATCCCTGTAATACTTTTAGCCGGTGTCTTGTTTCATGCCGGTTCAAATATGGCAAACGATTATTATGATCATAAAAAAGGTGTTGACAGTGATGATTCTTTCGGCTCCAGTCGAATAATCGTCGAAGGTCTGTTAAGTCCGAAATCTGTGCTTAAGGGTGCGTTTTTGTTGTATGCCATCGGATTTACATTAGGTATGATACTTGTGTATTATCACGGATGGAATATATTTATAATTGGCATGATTGGATTACTGGGGGGACTGCTTTATACAGGCTTTAATGTTGCTTATAAATATTATGCTCTCGGAGATTTATTTGTGTTCCTTATGTTTGGTCCAATGATGGTTTTGGGTACAAATACCGCATTGACCGGACAACTTGATTACAATACTTTCTTTGTAAGTATTCCGATTGGTTTATTGACAGTAGCAATCCTTAATGCAAATAATATCCGTGACATTAAGCATGACAGAGAGGCAAGAGTTGCTACTATGGCTACTATTATGGGTACTAAGGCTTCTATTTATGAGTATTATTTCCTCATTATCGGTGCTTTTGCCAGTGTTATCATTATGGTTAGCGTCGGCTTCATAAGCCCTTGGACACTTTTAGTGGTATTGTCTGTTAAGCCTGCTATTGACAATATTAAGTTTATCTCTAAAGCAGATGAGAACAAACCTGAAGAAATAATGATAGGCGATGTAAAAACTGCCCAACATAATTTGATGTTTGGTGTTTTGTACTCCGTTGGCTTACTACTCGGAGTCATTCTCTAATTTTTATCAAGCCCTGAACAGATTTTAATATTTTGCTCAGGGCTTACTCCTTTCAAAATATTCTAATACTTCACCCGCTAAATAAAATGAGCCACAAATTAGAATCCTCTTGCTTTTGCTGATTCCGAATTTTATGGCTTCTTCCACCGAATCTTTCAAAACTACTTTGTTGAACTGTTTTTCAATGAATTTCTCTTTTAACAATCTATTCTGATAAGCTCTTTCAGTCCTTAGCCCGGGTATTATGACCTCATCGGCTAAATCGTTGATATAATTGAAAATACCGTCGGTATTTTTATCGGACATAACATTAAATATGACTGTCCATTTGTGAGACGGATAATGTTTTTTTATTGTTAAATATAAATTCTCGAAGCTGTTTGTGTTATGTGAACCATCTAAAATAACCAAGGGGTCTCTAAATAAAATTTCAAGTCGCGCACGCAAGCCACTATTGTTTTTGACATTTTGTAAACCTTTTGCAATATGGTGTATTTCAACCGGCAAATGATGAGCCAACAACTTAAGAGCAAATAGTATGGTTTTGATATTGTCAATTTGATATACACCGGACAAAGTATAATTGATTTTATTATTCATATAAATCCATGTAGAGGACTCAATGTCTTCTTTGATGAACTCAACATCTCCGAAATATTCTGAAAAATGAAGATTATCAGATTTTGATGATTTTTTGATGAAATCATATACTACCCTTGTATTTT